>WHSM01000113.1 GCA_009380105.1 Micromonosporaceae bacterium | reverse complement strand
GCGGGGCGTTCAAGGAGATCCAGGGTTCGTTGGCGCACATGCCGGCCGAGCACGGCGCGGAGGAGGAGCCTCCGGCGGCGGATCTCGACGAGTTGTCGGCCCGCCGCGCGCGGCGCAGCGCGGGGTGACCTGCCGGCGTGCGGCCGGTTCCGGCAACAGTACGGAATCGTAGGTTTCTGGCCGTGATGAGATCCGTCTCACGCGGCCTGGTTACGCGGCACGCGTAACCAGGCCGTTCCGGCCGGCCTGTTAATGTGGCGAGCAGCCGGCCATCCGCACGGGAGAGTCTGTCCGACAGCCAGTCGGGCGGCGCCGAAGGGGCAACTCCTCCCCGGAACCTCTCAGGCAAAAGGACCGTGCGGGCAGGCGCCTCTGGAGAGCAGATCGTGAGTTTCACCCGCGAGGACGTGGGCGTCACGCTCTGGCGACAGAGGGGGAGGACCGCTCAAGTCTCGGCGGGCCGCATAGGGCGCGCTCGTCGAGGGCACGACAGCAGAGCAGCGTCCTTGGGAGCACGCCATGACCAACCGGCCCACGACTCATGACATCGCCGGCGCCAGCGATCGAGCGGTGCCGTTCTCGCGTCGTCACATCGGCCCGTCCCCGGAAGCGCAGCAGCGGATGGTCGAGACCGTCGGCTACTCGTCCGTCGAGGAGTTGATGGAGGCCGCGCTGCCGGAGGCGATCCGCTCCTACCGGCCGCTGGACCTGCCCGCCGCGGCCAGCGAAGCCGAGGTGATCGGCGAGCTGCGGGCCGTCGCGGCGCGCAACCGGGTGATGGTGCAGATGATCGGCCTCGGCTACCACGGCACGCACACCCCGGCCGTGATCCGGCGCAACGTGCTGGAGAACCCCGCCTGGTACACCGCTTACACCCCGTACCAACCGGAAATCAGCCAAGGCCGTCTGGAAGCCCTGTTGAACTTCCAGACGGCGGTCTCGGATCTCACCGGACTCCCGGTCGCCAACGCCAGCCTGTTGGACGAGTCCACCGCCGCGGCCGAGGCGATGGCGCTGGCGCGGCGCGCCAGCAAGGCCGCCAGCGACGTGTTCCTGATCGACGCCGACACCCACCCGCAGACGATCGCGGTCCTGCAGACCCGCGCGGGGCCGCTGGGGCTTGAGGCGAAAGTCGTCGACATGTCCGCCGGCCGGCTGCCAGACGACGTCGGGGAGCACTTCGGAGTGCTCGTCCAGTATCCCGGCTCTTCAGGCGCGGTGCGCGACCACAGCGAGATCGTCCGGCAAGCCCACGAAGCGGGCGCGTTGGTCGCTGTCGCCGCAGACCTGCTCGGCCTGTGCCTGCTGCGGCCTCCCGGTGAGATCGGCGCGGACATCGCGGTCGGCTCCTCGCAGCGGTTCGGCGTGCCGATGGGCTTCGGCGGCCCGCACGCGGGGTTCATGGCGGTCCGGCAGGGGCTGCAGCGGCTGCTGCCCGGCCGGCTGGTCGGCGTGTCGAAGGACGCGGACGGCGGCATGGCGTACCGGTTGGCGCTGCAGACCCGGGAGCAGCACATCCGCCGGGACCGGGCCACGAGCAACATCTGCACGGCGCAGGTGCTGCTCGCGGTGATCGCGAGCATGTACGCGGTCTACCACGGTCCCGAAGGGCTGCGGCAGATCGCCTCGCACACGCACCGGATGGCCGCGGCGTTCGCGGCGGGGCTGCGCGGCGCGGGCATCGAGGTGGCGCACGAGCACTTCTTCGACACGGTGCAGGCGCGGGTGCCGGGTCGCGCGGAGTCGGTGGTGCGCGCCGCGTTGGACGCCGGCGTCAACCTGCGGCCGGTCAACGCCGACACCGTCGGCGTGGCCTGCGACGAGACCACCACGATCGGCGAGGTGCTGTCGGTGCTGCGGGCGTTCGGGGTGGACTCCGCCGGCGTGGCGGAGTTGCAGGACCACGCGCCGGACGCGCTGCCGGAGGCGCTGCGCCGCACCTCGGGGTATCTGGAGCATCCGGTGTTCCACGAGCACCGCTCCGAGACCGCGATGCTGCGGTACCTGCGGCGGCTCGCCGACAAGGACTACGCCCTCGACCGCGGCATGATCCCGCTCGGCTCGTGCACCATGAAGCTCAACGCCACGACGGAGATGGAGCCGATCACCTGGCCGGAGTTGGCGGACATCCACCCGTTCGCGCCCGCGGACCAGACGACCGGGTACGCTCAGATCGTCGCTGACCTGCAGAAGTGGCTCGCGGCCGCCACCGGCTACGACGCGGTCAGCCTGCAGCCGAACGCCGGCTCGCAGGGCGAGCTGGCGGGGTTGCTGGCGATCCACGCGTACCACGCCGCGCGCGGCGATTCTCAGCGGGACGTGTGCCTGATCCCGTCCTCCGCGCACGGCACCAACGCGGCCAGCGCGGTGATGGCCGGGATGCGGGTCGCCGTGGTCGAGTGCGACGACCACGGCAACGTCGACATCGGCGACCTGGTGGCCAAGATCGACCAGCACGCCGAGCGGCTGGCCGCGATCATGGTGACGTACCCATCGACGCACGGGGTGTACGAGACCGCCATCACCGAGATCTGCGAGAAGATGCACGAGGCCGGTGGACAGGTCTACGTCGACGGCGCGAACCTCAACGCGCTGCTCGGGTTCGCCAAGCCGGGCGAGTTCGGCGCGGACGTGTCGCACCTGAACCTGCACAAGACCTTCTGCATTCCGCACGGCGGCGGCGGCCCCGGCGTCGGCCCGGTCGCGGTCCGCGCGCACCTGGCGGAGTACCTGCCGGGTCACCCGATGACAGCCGCCGGAGCGGCTGTGGGCCCGGTGGCGGCTGCGCCGCAGGGCTCGGCCGGCATCCTGCCGATCTCGTGGGCGTACCTGCGACTGATGGGCGGCGAGGGTCTGACCCAGGCGACCGGCGCGGCGGTGCTGGCCGCCAACTACGTCGCGACCCGGCTGCGGGAGCACTACCCGGTGCTGTACAGCGGCAACAAAGGGCTGGTGGCCCACGAGTGCATCCTCGACCTGCGGGCGATCACCAAGGAGACAGGCGTCACCGTCGACGACGTCGCCAAGCGTCTGATCGACTACGGCTTCCACGCGCCCACCATGTCTTTCCCGGTGGCGGGCACGTTGATGGTCGAGCCTACGGAGAGTGAGGACACGGCCGAGCTGGACCGGTTCTGCGAAGCGATGATCGCGATTCGCGGGGAGATCGACCGGGTGGCGTCAGGGGAGTGGTCGCACAGCCAGAGCCCGTTGGCGCAGGCGCCCCACACCGCGGAGTCGGTCACGCCGGACGACTGGGCTCACCCGTATTCGCGGCGGCTGGCGGCGTACCCGAGTGGACACACGACGGCGAAGTGCTGGCCGCCGGTGCGGCGCGTCGACGGGGCGTACGGCGACCGGAACCTGATGTGCGCCTGCCCGCCGCCGGATGCGTTCGAATGACCGTCGCGGCGGGTCGCGCGTCGTGGCGGCTGTCAGGCCGCGGCGCCGTGCGGCGCTGGCCCCCGGTGGGGCGGAAGGCTGCTACCGTCCGGCAGCAGCTCACCGGTGTCCTCGAAGAAGATCACTCCGTTGCAGAGTCGGCTCCATCCTTGTTCGGGGTGGGCGGCGACGACTCGCGCCGCTTCCCGGTCGAAGGCGTCGGCGTTCGGGCAGGCAGGGTGGTGCTCACACATCAGTTGTCTCCGGGCTTACGGTGTGCGCTGGTTCACACACCTCTACACGCCATAGTGACTGTCGCTACCAACACGAACGACACTCCTCGCGCTGAGTGACGAAAAGAATCCTCCATTCGGATGAAAAGTTCCTCAAGAATTGCTCAAACCGGCGTCGCGGCGCCTGGCCAGCCGGTCGGATGCCGGGGACGAACCCGCGAGCGCGCGCGCTGGGAGTGGCGTGTCGGCGAGCCCGGCGACCCCGCAGAACTGCTGCAGCAGGCGCTCGCGGAGCACGGCCTGCCGGCAGCCGACCTGTCTCATCGCGGCCCCGGCGCAGCCGTCGTCGACGCGGGCCTGGCTCACGCGCCGGGCGCGGCCGCTGTCCTGACGCCGCAGCGCGGGCACGACGCGCCCGGCACGCTGTGCGGCGCCGCGGTGCTGCTCTCCGCCGCCGCGTGCAACCTCATCGCGGGTCGTCCCGGCGGGCCGGCCACGCCCGCGCCCGGAGTCCCGGACGTCGCGGTCATGGCGCACGAGCACGCCGACCCGACTGCGCCTGAGACTGCGGGCGCCTGGCTGGTCGGGCCGTGGCGGTCGTCGTGGACCCGGGCGCGGCACGAGGCCGGGGTGGAGGAGATCCGGCGCGCGATCTCCAGGGGCGATGTCTACCAGGTGAACCTGGTCGGGCACTGGCAGGCTCCCTGCCACGGCGACCCCCTTCCCGTCCTGGCGCACCTGGCGGCCCTGCCCGGCGCGCGGCACGCCGGAGTGCTCACCGGCGCCGAACCAGGCTCGTGGGCCGTCGGATGCGCCTCGCCGGAGTCCCTGGTGACGGTGTCCGAGGGGCAGGTGTCCACCCAGCCGATCAAGGGAACCAGGCCCGCGACGCCGGTCGGCCGCGCGGAGCTGCTCGCCTCCGCCAAGGAACGCGCCGAGCACATCATGATCGTCGACCTGGAGCGCAACGACTTGTCGCGGGTGGCCGAGACCGGATCGGTGCGGGTGTCGGAGCTGTTCGTCATTCGCCGCTGGTCGGATCTGTGGCAGGCCGAGTCCACGGTGGCCGCGCGACTGGCCAGCGGTGTGTCCCTGGCCGATCTTCTGCGGGCGGTGTGTCCGGGCGGTTCGGTGACCGGCGCGCCGAAACTCGCGGCCATCGACCAGATCGCCGCGTTGGAGCCGGTCGGCCGTGGTCCCAGCATGGGTGCCTTCGGGTTCGTCTCACCGCGTCGCGTCGATCTGGGGCTGACCATCCGCACCGTGGCGGTCGACGCCGGGACCGCTCATGTGTGGGCGGGCGGTGGCATCACGTGGAGCAGCGACCCGGCGGCGGAGGTGGCCGAGGCGTCGGCGAAGGCGCGGCCGCTGTTCACGGCGCTGCGCGGCGCTGCGCTCAGGCGTTGAACAGCGCCGTGATCAGCATCGAGCTGATGTCGGTCTCGTACTCCACGTGGTGCGAGCGGCCGCCGCCGGCCGCGGCGAGCTCGCTCAACGCGGCCATGTCGGCCTGAGCGCCGTACCCGATGGCGATCAGCCGAGCCGGCCGCTTCGGGTCCTGCGCCGCGCGCAGCTCCTTGACCGCTTTCTCGAGCGACAGCCCCGCCTTGTCGTCGGCGCCGTCGGTGATCAGCACCACCAGGTTGGCGGCGTTCTTCAGGTGGCGTTTGCCGAGCGACTGGTACGCCGCGACAGCGGTGTCGTGCACGCCCGCGGCGTCGGCGCCGCCAGCGGTGAGCGCTGCGAGATCGTCCTGCACGGCGTCGCGGCGTTTCTGGCCCTCCAACTCGCTGCCGAGCGGCCCGGGGCGGGTGAGCTCCAGGTGGTCGGTGTCGCCGTTGAGTCCGGCGGAGAACGCCCACAGGCCGACGTGGGCCTTGTCGCCCATCAGCGACACGGCGTTGGACGCCGACTGCCGCACCAGGGTGATCCGCTCGGCGTCGGCGCCGCGGACAGGTTTGGTCATCGACGCGCTGACGTCGATGACGAACAGCACGTTGGTCGGCCGGTTCGACGCGACCCACGACGCGGTGGTGAGGCTGACCGAGTCCGGGGTGAGCACGGCGCGCGGTAGGGTCCGCAGCTCCGGCAGGGCGCCGTTGTCGCCGCTCAGCGCCTTGCTGGCTTCGCGGTTCGGGTCCCGGAAGGCGTTGTCGAGGAACACCTGCCTGCCTTCCGGCCCGCGTGCGAACCGTAGGAACTGCTTAGCGGCCTGGCGCTCGGCGGAGCTCGACCAGGGAGCGTCGAGCGTCAGGTACGGGTAGTCCGCGTCAGCGGATCCGTCGGTGGGGTAGACCGCCGCGAGCGGCACCTTCGGCTTGCTGTCGTTGTAGATCCAGAGGTCGTGTTCCAGGATCGGGAACGCCGACAGGTACGGCAGGACCTTGTCCTCGCCGCCGGAGTCCAGTTTGGTCAGATCACCGATGATCTTCGAGGTGTCCTCGGCGTAGACGTTCATGGTGCGGCTGAGGCCGACCAGCGGGCTGCGTTCCTCGGCGGTGATGCGCCCGTCGTCATCGCGGTCGGCGATCGCGATCAGGGCGTGCAGCCCGGCTGTCGAGGTCACCGGGTTGGTCATGCCGATCTTGAACCGACCCCACTCGGGGTGGCCGTTGTCGGCCCAGGCCCGCTTGGCCGCGTCGTCGTCGGTGAGTTCGGTGCCGAGCCGTTTCCAGCTCATCTCGGCGTCCGGCCAGCCGATCGCCTCGGCCATCGGCGCCGGCATCGCGATCACTGTCGGAGTGCGGGCCAGGCTCGGCTGCCGGTCGGGGATCAGGCGGGCGGCCTCTTTGCGCGCGGAGGCGAGCTTGAGCCAGGCCGTGGAGTCGGGCACCCACACGTGCGGCTCAGGCCCGTCCCGTCGGGGGTCCCACGACGGCCCGAGGGCCTGCGCCACCTCGGCGGAGTTCTTGCTCACGACCTTGACGGCGGCGCAGCGGCCTTTGACAGCCGGCTCGGTATCGGCCCACCGACGGCCCAGATGGTCGAGGATGCGCGTCATCGCGGGGGAGGACACGACAGTGGCCCGCACCTCTGGGCCGGAGCATCCGCTGTACGCAAGCCACGTGTATCCAGCGGACACGCCCGACAGCAGCAGCGCCGACACCACGCTGATCACGAGCCAAGGCGCGATCACCAGCCGCCGGCGCCTGCCGCCGCGGCGGTGTGAGCGCACGTTGACCGCGTCGCGACGGCGTCGCATGAAAGAGCCCTCCTGATCGAGATGCCACGCGGGCCCGCTGCGGCGGGGAGCAGGCGAAACGCGCGACGGGCGGGTGTCCCCGGCGACTCTAGCCGGCTCTGTCGCGCTTGGCAGGGCGCCGTACGCGTGACGGCGTGGGGTGACTCACGCTCGGAGTCACCCCACGCCGTCTATATGAGTGATTTGCTCAGTTCTGCCGTACTGCCTGAATCTCCAGCTGGATGTCGATCTTGTCGCCGAGCAGGAGCTTGTCGCCTTCGAGCGGGATGTTGAAGTCGATGCCGAAGTTCTTGCGGCTGATCTGGGTCGTGGCGCAGAAGCCGGCGCGAATGCCGCCCCACGGATCGGCGTCGACCCCGAGGAACTCGACCGCCAGCTCGACCGGCCGGGTGACGCCCGCGATGGTCAGGTCGCCGGCGACCACGTAGTCGCCGCCATCGTCGCGCACACCGGTGACCTGGAAGGTCATGTGCGGGTGACGCTCGGCGTGCAGGATCTCCGGCGAGCGCAGGTGCGTGTCGCGCTGCTCGTTGCGGGTGTCTACCGACGCGATGGCGATCTGCGCGTGCGCGGTCGACCGGCGCAGGTCGTCTGCGACGACAACCTCGCCGGAGAAGTCAGTGAACGTGCCCCGCACCTTGCTCATCAGGTGGCGGACGGTGAAGCTCACCTCGGAGTGGCCCGGGTCGATGGCCCAGATGCCGGCAGTCTGGCCGGGCAGCGTGACGGTTGGCGCAGTCATGGTCCTTACCTCGCTCGTCGTTGTCGTGAATGTAGTTGACATTTCAACTAGTACGCTAGGAGTAATGTAGTTGACGTATCAACTAATTCCCCGCGATAGGGTGACCCACGTGACAGAACCGCGATGGCTCAACGAGGTGGAGCAGCGGCACTGGCGTTCGTACATCGCGGGCAGTCTGCGGCTTTACGAACGCCTCGACCGGGAGCTGCGTGAAGGCCACGGCCTCTCGATGCCCGAGTACGAGATCCTGGTGCGTCTCTCAGAGGCTCCCGACCGTCGAATCCGCATGGCGGAGCTGGCCGAGTCGGCCCATCAGTCCCGCAGTCGCCTGTCGCACACTGTCTCCCGTCTGCAGCGCGCGAAACTGGTCAGCCGCGACACGTGCCCGGAGGACCGGCGCGGCGTGTTCGCCGTGCTCACTCCCGAAGGCATGACGCGGCTGCGGGAGGCCGCCGAGACGCACGTCAGGGGGGTGCGGGAGCACCTGGTGGACGTGATCGACGACACCGACTTCGCGGTGCTCGGACGTCTCCTACAGGAGGTCGGGGACAAGCTCGGCACTCCGACTTAACATAATGTTCATTATCGGCTCTTGGAGTGGGCCGAGTCGAAACAGATGAGAGACCTCGTCTCACGGTGTCCGCGGCGGGCCTCGGTCAGGCGCCGATAGTAGGCGGCGAGGTGCTCGCCGGTGAGCGTGGAGCGGGCGGCGGCGAGGACGGCGGGCGTGCCCTCGAAGACGATCTGGCCGCCGTCGTGGCCGGCGCCGGGGCCGAGATCGATGATCCAGTCGGCGTGCGCCATGACCGCCTGGTGGTGTTCGATGACGATGACCGACTTGCCAGAGTCGACGAGCCGGTCGAGCAGGCCGAGCAGCTGCTCGACGTCGGCGAGGTGCAGGCCGGTGGTCGGCTCGTCGAGGACGTAGACGCCGCCCTTCTCGCCCAGGTGCGTCGCCAGCTTGAGCCGCTGCCGCTCGCCGCCGGACAGCGTGGTGAGCGGCTGGCCGAGCTTGAGGTAGCCGAGGCCGACGTCAGCCATCCGGGCCACGATCTTGTGCGCCGTCGGCGTCCGCGCGGGCCCGTCGGCAAAGAACTCCGTCGCCTCCGCGACCGACATCGCGAGCACCTCGCTGATGTCCTTGTCGCCGAAGCGGTACTCCAGCACCTCGGCCTGGAACCGCTTACCCTCGCACTCCTCGCAGGTGGTGGCGACCCCGGCCATCATCGCCAGGTCGGTGTAGATGACGCCGGCGCCGTTGCAGTTGGGGCAGGCGCCCTCAGAGTTGGCGCTGAACAGCGCAGGCTTCACGCCGTTGGCCTTCGCGAACGCCTTGCGGATCGGGTCGAGCAGTCCGCTGTACGTCGCCGGGTTGCTCCGGCGCGAGCCGCGGATCGCGGCCTGGTCGATCGACACCACACCCGCGCCGGCGGGGATCGACCCGTGCACGAGCGAGCTCTTGCCGGAGCCGGCGACGCCGGTGACGACGACCAGCACCCCGAGCGGGACGTCAACGTCGACATCGCGCAGGTTGTGCGCCGTCGCGCCGCGGATCGGAAGCCGGCCGGTGGACGTCCGCACCGTCTCCTTGAGGGAGTTCCGGTCGTCGAAATGGCGGCCAGTGATGGTGCCGCTGGCGCGCAGCCCTTCGACGGTGCCCTCGAAGCAGACGGTCCCGCCCGCCGTGCCGGCGCCGGGGCCGAGGTCGACGACGTGGTCGGCGATGGCGATCGTGTCCGGCTCGTGCTCGACGACGAGCACCGTGTTGCCCTTGTCGCGCAGCCGCAGTAGCAGGTCGTTCATCCGCTGGATGTCGTGGGGGTGGAGCCCGATCGTTGGCTCGTCGAACACGTAGGTCACGTCGGTCAGCGACGACCCGAGGTGCCGGATCATCTTGGTGCGCTGCGCCTCGCCGCCCGACAGCGTCCCCGACGCCCGGTCGAGCGAGAGATAGCCGAGCCCGATCTCCACGAACGAGTCGAGGGTCTCGCCCAGAGCCGCCAGCAGCGGCGCCACAGACGGCTCCTTGAGGCCGCGAACCCACTCGGCGAGGTGGCGGATCTCCATCGCGCACGCCTCGGCGATGTTGAGCTTCTTGATCTTCGAGGACCGGGCCGCCTCGCTGAGCCGGGTGCCGTCGCAATCGGGGCAGGTGGTGAACGTGATCGCCCGGTCCACGAACTTGCGGATGTGCGACTGCATCGCCTCCGGATCCTTGGAGAGGAACGACTTCTGGATCTGCGGGATCAGCCCGGAGTAGGTGAGGTTGATGCCCTCGACCTTGATCTTGGTCGGCTCCCGGTAGAGCAGGTCGTGCCGTTCGCGCTTGTTGAATTTGCGGATCGGCTTGTCCGGGTCGAAGAAGCCGCAGCCCCTGAAGATGCGGCCGTACCAGCCGTCCATGCTGTAGCCGGGAATCGTGAGCGCGCCCTCGTTGAGCGACTTCGTGTCGTCGTAGAGCGCCGACAGGTCGAAGTCCGTGACCGAGCCCCGGCCCTCGCAGCGCGTGCACATGCCGCCGGTGCGGGTGTAGGTCGCCGTCTGGGTCCTGGTCTTATCGCCGCGTTCGACCGTGATCGCACCGCTCGCCTTGACCGAGGCGACGTTGAAGGAGAAGGCCTGGGGCGAGCCGATGTGCGGCTTCCCGAGCCGGCTGAAGAGGATGCGCAGCATCGCGTTGGCGTCCGTGGCGGTGCCGACCGTGGAGCGGGGGTCGGCGCCCATCCGCTCCTGGTCGACGATGATCGCCGTCGTCAGCCCGTCGAGCACGTCGACCTCGGGCCGCGCCACCGTCGGCATGAAGCCCTGCAGGAAGGCGCTGTAGGTCTCGTTGATCAGCCGCTGCGACTCCGCGGCGATCGTGCCGAACACCAGCGAGCTCTTGCCCGACCCGGAGACGCCGGTGAACGCCGTCAGCCGGCGCTTCGGGATCTCGACGTCGACGTCCTTGAGGTTGTTCACGCGCGCGCCATGCACGCGGATCAGACCGTGACTGTCGGCAGCGGGCAGCGCAGGCGACCGCTTCTTCGTCCTCGTGGCCATGCTCATCGTCTCCTTCGTCGGCGCGGTCGCGGGCGACCGCCCGCTGTGAGCTGGGCTCAGCTCACAGCCTTCTTCACGAGGGCGGCAATCTTCTTCTCGTCGGCGGCGGTCAGCTTCTTCAGCGCGAAGGAGGTCAGCCACATGCTGCCTTTGTCGAGCTTCGCCTCGTCGTTGAAGCCGAGCGTCGCGTACCGCGACTTGAACTTGTCCGCGCTTTGAAAGAAGCACACGATCTTGTCGTCCTTGGCGTACGCGGGCATCCCGTACCAGGTCTTCGGCGAGAGGTCGGGCGCGCTGCCTTTGATGATCGCGTGGACCCGCTTGGCCATGGCGCGATCCGATTTCGGCATCGCGGCGACCTGCTCGAGCAGGGCCTTTTCCCCGTCGGCGCGGCGCGCTTCCGCCTTCAGCTCTTTGGCGCGTTCCTTCATCGCGGCCTTTTCCTCCGCCGTGAATCCCTTGGACTTCTTGCCGCTAGCGGTGGTGCTCTTGGCGGACTTTCTCGTGGCCTTCTTTGCGTTCATCGTTCCCTCCTCTGCGGTGTCTGCCGGGCGATTCAGCCCAGCTCCTGGATGCGGACCATGTTGCCCACGGGATCGCGGAAGGAAACGGTCGCGAATGCCGTACGGCTGCTCGGCCGGCTCCTGGACGACCTCGGCATCGCCGGCTTGCAGCCGCTCGAAGGTGCCTTCCTTGGTGCTCGCGTGAATGGTGATGTCATGGCGGTCACGCTACTGCGGCTCGGTGAGCGGCGCTTCGCCCCGGCCCGCGCCGCCTCGTCGACCACGTAGCCACCCATCGGGTCGAG
>WHSM01000136.1 GCA_009380105.1 Micromonosporaceae bacterium | reverse complement strand
CCGGCTGCATCGCCAGGTCGCGAACGCCCTGGCCGGGGATGAGAGTCCAGGCGCGGCGGCCGGGCTGGCTCACCACAGCATGGAGAGCCACGACCTCGCCGGCGCGCTCGCTGCGTCGGTACGGGCGGCCCGGGAGGCCGAAGAGCTGGGCGCCCCGGCCGAGATGCTGGCCCACGCCGAGCGGGCGCTCCGACTATGGCGCGCCGTCGGCGACCCGGAACAGGTCAGCGGCGTGACCGAGTTACAGCTGACAAAGTGGGCGGCCGGCGCGGCCGGCGCGGCCGGCGCGTCCGGGGAGCCGGACCGGGCGATCGCGCACAGCCGGTCCGCGATCGAGCTGGTCGACAGCCACGGCGACGCGTTGCGGGCCGCCGAGCTGCGGCGCAAGTACGCCCACTACCTGTTCACCCTGGACGGCACCGCGCAACGGGCGTATGACACCTCCTTCGAGGCGTGGCAGCTGGTCGCCGATCGGGAGCCCAGCGCGGTAAAGGCGTGGATCCAAGCCACCCTGGCCCGCGCGTCGTCGGCGATGGGACGGTACGACGAGGCGGGTGAGCTGGCGTCAGAGGCGATGGTCACGGCCCGCGCCGTGCCCGGCCTGGGCCCCCAGACCGCCGCCGAGGCCGACGCCCTCGTCACCCGCAACGCGTGTGTGGACCGCAAACGGGGTCGCGCTGCGCAGGCGCTGGAGTGGCTGTACGAGGCTGTCGCGCTGGCGCGGAAGGTCGACGCGCACAGCGTGGAGCTGCGGGCGCGCTTCAACTGCGGCACGACGCTGCTCGATGAGGGCCGGCTGCTCGAGGCCCTGGAGGAGTTCGACGCTGGTGTGGAGCGCGCGGCCGGCACCGGCCTGACATGGAGTGGCTACGGACTCGAACTGCGCGTCCTGCAAGTGATCGGCCGGTTCATGGCCGGCGACTGGGACGGCGCGGAGGCGGCCGCGGAGCTGGCCGGTGAGGCGGTGTCCGGCACGGTGATGACCCGGGTCTCGGCCGCCGGGCTGCTGGTGACCGTGAGCCGCGGGCGGTTCGACGTGGCCGATCGGCGGCTGGTGCACCTGCGGGAACGCTGGCGACTCGATCAGCAGGTGATGACGTTGGTCGGGCTCTGCGGGGCGGAGTTCGAGTCGTGGCGCGGCCGGCCGGAGCGCGCCGCCGACTACGCCGAGCAGGCGCTGCACCGGTTGCGTGAGGTAGACCCCTGGCACCCGGTGGCGCTCTCACTCTGCGGGGTCGGGATCGCGGCGTACGCCGACCTCGCGGACATCGCCCGCCGGGCCAAGGACCGGGCCGCTGAGCAGAACGCGGTCGCTGCCGGCGAGGTGCTCGCCGCGCGGGCGGCCGACACGATGGCGAACGGGCGACCGCAGTCCGCGAAGATGGGGCCGGAGGGGCGGGCGTGGCTCTGCCGAGCGCAGGCGGAGACCGCCCGGCTGCGCGGTGAGCACAACCCGGCGGCGTGGCGAGCGGTCATCGAGGCGTTCGGGTACGGCGAGATCTACCGGCAGGCCCACGCGCGCTGGCGCTGCGCCGAGGCGCTGTTCGCCAGCGGCGACCGTTCCGATCGCGAGGAGGCGGCGGAGCACTTGCGCCTCGCCGCCCAGGTCTCTGGCGAACTCGGCGCGGCGCCATTGCGGGAGTCCGTGCTCAGGCTGGCGCGCCGTGCCCGCATCGGTCTGGAAGGCGGAGCCGTCGCCGCGAAGACGAATCTGCTGACGCCCCGGGAGCAGGCGGTGCTGTCGCTGGTGGCCGCGGGCCGTACCAACAAGCAGATCGGGGCCGAGCTGTTCATCAGCGAGAAGACGGTCAGCGTGCACCTGTCCAGGGTGATGGCCAAATTCGGCGCTGCCAGCCGCACCGAGGCGGTCAGCGCCGCCTACGCCCGAGGACTGCTGGCGCCGAACCCGTGACCTCGGTTGGGAGGTCTATTCGCGGCCGTGCGCCCGGCGGCCCCGGCGGGACAGGGAGTCCAGGATGACCGCCGCCAGCAGCACCCCCGCCGTGATCATGAACCGGGCGGGTGAGCCCAGCTGCAACAGCAGGATCCCGGACGTGATTGAGCCGATCACCAGACCGCCGAGCAGGGCAGCGTACGTGCTGCCGCGCCCGCCGAACAGGCTCGTGCCGCCGATCACCGCCGCCGCGATCGCCAGCAGGAGCACGTCGCTGCCGCCGGACTGCTGGCCCACCGAGTACCCCCGCGACGCCGCGAGGATGCCACCGATCGCCGCCATCGAGGACGCCAGCGCGAACACCGAGATCCGGACCAGGTCGACGTTCAGGCCGGCACGGCGCGAGGCTTCCACGTTGCCGCCGATGGCGAAGATGCTCCGGCCGTACCGGGTGCGCCGCAGCACCAGGTCGAAGCCCACGACCAGGACGACCAGGATCAGCAGCGCCAGCGGCACCCCGCGCCAGGCGTTGAGCACCAGCACCGTGCCGGCCACGCCGGCGGCCAGCACGGCGGCGCGCAGCCCCAGACGACGGGTGCTCCGCAGCGGCAACCCCGCCGCGCGGCGCCGCCGCTGGTCGTACAGCGTCGCCGCCACATAGCAGCCGACCGCCGCGGCCCCGAGCGCCCAGCCGCCGGCCGGCGTGAGGTTCGTGTGGGTGAGCTGCGCGACGAGGCCCTCGTACGAGAAGTTGATCGTGCCCTGCGCGCCGAGCACGTACAACTGCAGCCCTTGCCATCCGATGAGCCCGGCGAGACCGACCACGAACGACGGCACCCCGACCTTGGTGACGATCAAGCCGTGCATGGTGCCGATCAGCGCGCAGATCAGCACCACAGTCACGATCCCGAGCGCGTCCGGAACGCCGTTGCGCACCGTCAGCGCCGCCAGGATCGCCCCGGCGAGCCCGGACACCGAGGCGACCGACAGGTCGATCTCGCCGAGCAGCAGCACCATCACCACGCCGACGGAGATCGCGCCGGTCGCGGCGATCTGCACGGCGAGGTTGTAGAGGTTCTGCGGGGTGAGGAAGTTCTGGTTGAGGCTCTGGAAGACCACCCAGATCACCACGAGGCCGATCACCACCGGCCACGATCCCAGCTCGCCGCTGCGCAATCGCCGTCGCGCGGCCGCCAGACCACCGCCGGGCCCCGGGGGCTCTGCGACGCCGCCGGCCGCGCCGGCCGTCGAGGCGAGCACCGGCCCGTTCACGTCGCTCTTGACCGTACTCACTTGTCGACCTCCGTGAGGGAAACGGCGTCGGCCGTGCGGGCCCTGCGGCGGGACACGGCGTTGTCGGAGGCGCCGGTGATCGCCTGCACGATCTCCTCCTGCGTGGCCTCGCCGATGCGGAAGTCGCCCGCGTTGCGCCCCAGCCGGAGCACCACCGCGCGGTCGGCCACCGCTTTCACGTCGGCGAGGTTGTGGCTGATCAGGATCACCCCGAGGCCGCGGTCGCGGAGCCGTTCGATCAGATCCAGCACCTGCGCGGTCTGCGCGACCCCGAGCGCGGCGGTGGGCTCGTCGAGCATCACCACTTTGGGCTCGCCGAGCAGCGACCGTGCGATCGCCACCGACTGCCGTTGGCCGCCGGACAACGCCGCCACCGGCACCCGCACGCTCGGGATCCGCACGGACAGGCTGTGCAGCAGCTCGCTCGCATGGCGCTCCATGCCGATCTCGTCCAGCACCTGGAATCGGATCGTCTCGTTGCCGAGGAACAGGTTCGCCACGACGTCCAGGTTGTCGCAGAGCGACAGATCCTGGTAAACGGTCGCGATGCCGAGTGCTGTCGCGTCGTGCGGCTTGCTGATGGCGACCGGCCTGCCCTCCCAGCGGATCTCGCCGCTGTCGGCCGGGTTCACGCCGGCGATCACCTTCACCAGCGTGGACTTGCCGGCGCCGTTGTCACCGACCAGGGCGACCACCTCGCCGGGGTTGACCTCCAGCTCCGCTTCGGAGAGGGCTTGCACCGCTCCGAAGCGTTTCGAGACCCCGGACAGTGACAGCACAGGTGTTGTCACACTCATCTCCTTCGATAGCCGCCCGCGAGTCGCGGCAGCGTCGTCGCATTGCTCTGGTTCATGTGTACGTCAGTCCGTGCCCCAGCGGGAACAGCGGCGTCTGCCCGTCCCCGTCGTTGATCGGCTCCTGGGCGACCGAGGCCGGCCAGGTGACGGGAAGCGTTCCCGAGAAGTCGTGGTCGCCGAAGAGCACGTCGGTGATCCCGTCGCCCTCGGTGCCGGGCAGCCACGCGGCCACGAACGCGTCCGCTGTGCCCAGCGCCTCGTTGATGACCAGCGGCCGGCCGGAGACCAGGATCGCGACGCACACCGTCGTCCTGGCGCAGATGTCCGTCAGATGCGCCAGGTCGTCGCCGCCGAGAGCCAGGGTGGAGCTGTCACCCTGCCCTTCCGCGTACGGGGTCTCGCCGCCCACCCAGATCCCGACGTCTCCGCTGAACGGCCGCTTGGTCCGCGTGCCCACATGCTGGAGCTGGACGTTCGTGCCGGCGGTCGCCTTCTGGATCGCCTCCCAGAACGTCGTGCCGGTCGTGGTGTCGCCGCTGCCGCCCTGCCAGGTGATCGACCAGCCGCCGAGCTGGTGGCCGAGGTTGTCGGCCGTCTTGCCGCCCACGACGATCTTCTGGCCGCCGGTCCGCGACAGCGGCAGCGCGCCGTCGTTCTTCAGCAGCACCAGCGACTTGCGCACCGCCTCGCGGGCCACGTCGCGGTGCGCCTGGGAACCCACGAGCGAGGTGTGTGAGCGATCGGTGAACGGCCTGTCGAACAGGTCGAGCGCGAATTTCAGATCCAGAATCCGGCCCACCGCGTCGTCGATGCGGGCCATGCTGATCCGGCCGGCGTTCACCTCGTCGACGATGCTGGAGATGTTGGTCTTGTAGTCGTCCGGGACCATGATCATGTCGATCCCGGCGTTGATCGCCTTGCGCACCTGCTCCGCGTAGCTGGCGCCAGGGAGCTGCTTCACGCCGGCCCAGTCGGAGAGCACCAGCCCTTGGTAGCCCAGCTCGCCCTTGAGGACGTCGTTGATCAGGTACGAGTGCTGGTGCATCTTCAGCCCGTTCCAGCTGCTGTACGAGACCATGATCGAACCCACGCCAGCGGCGATCGCGTCCCGGTACGGCGGCAGGTGGATCGCTCGCAGTTCGGCTTCGCTGATCCGCGCGTCGCCCTGGTCGATCTGGTAGCCGCTGCTGCCGGTGCCCCACGCCGTGCCGCCGTCGGCGACGTAATGCTTGGCGGTCGCCACAACGGAGTCGGGGCTGATCGCGGCGCCCTGGAACCCCTGCACAGACGCTGCCCCGAGCGGACCGACGATCGCGGGGGTCTCGCCGAAGCCCTCGTACGTGCGGCCCCACCGGTCGTCGCGCGGCACGCTCACGGCCGGCGCGAAGGTCCAGTCGATGCCGGTGCCGAGCACCTCGGTTCGGGTGACCTGCTGGGCGCGCCGCACCAGGTCCGCGTCGCGGGAGGCGCCGAGGCCGATGTTGTGCGGGAAGATCGTCGCGCCGCGGACGTTGCCGTGCCCGTGCACGGCGTCGACGCCGTACAGCAGCGGGATGCCGAGGCGGTTGGTCAACGCCTGCCGCTGGTAGTCGTCGTACATGTCGGCCCATTCGGCGGCCGTGCCGCCGGCCGCGCCGCCCGGCCCACCGCCGCCGCCGGACAACAGCGAGCCGATGGCGTACGCGCTGATGTCGCTCTTGTTGCGCATGACGTAGTTGTGAGCTGCCTGCGTCATCTGACCGGCCTTCTCGGCGAGGGTCAGCTTCGACAGGCAGTCCGCCGTGGACGTGCAGCCGGCCGCCGCCGCGGCCGGTGGAGCGCTGAGGGCGACCAGCGACATCGCGGTCACCACGGTGAGCAGGGCAGACGCTGTCAGAGACTTCGATCCGGGCTTCGCGTGACGACCAGACATTTCGACCTCCCGCTGCCTGTGGTGGGCTTCCTGTGGTGGGTTTCCTGTGGTGTGTGTGCTTCCTGTGGTGGGGGGCCCGGGCGGTCGGGGATTGTCACCGACCGCCCGAGCCTGCCTTGCGCGACGCCCTCCTCAGGCGTCCGCTGTCGGGGATGCCGCCTAGGAGATGCCCGCGTCCTGGCAGGCCTTGGCGTAGTCGCCGGAGCAGATCTGGTCCGGGGTGTAGAACTTGTCCGCGACGATCGTGTCCTTGACGTTGTCCTTGGTCACCGAGACTGGCTCGAGCAGCACCGACGGCACGTCGGTGGAGCCGTTGTTCTTCGTGACGGTCTCGCCGTCGTACTTCTTCCCGGTCGCCAGCGCGATCGCCATCTCGGCGGCGACGTCGGCCTCCGGCTGGATCGCCTTGTAGACCGTCATGTGCTGCTGGCCAGCGAGAATCCGCTGGATCGCGGCGAGTTCGGCGTCCTGCCCGGTGACCGGCGGAAGCTCGTCGAAGTCGGCGCTCTTCATCGCGGCGATCGCGCCGCCCGCGGTGCCGTCGTTCGCGGCGTACACCCCAATGATCTTGTCTTTGCCGAGCGCGGTGATGGCCTGCTCCATCTCCTGCTGCGCCTTGTCCGGCGACCAGTCGGGAGTGTCGTACTCCTTGCCGATGTTCACCTGGTCGTCGAGCACGGAGTGGGCGCCGGCCTTGAAGTCAGCGGCGTTCGGGTCGGTGGGGGCGCCGTTGATCATGACGATCTCGCCCTTTTTGGGATCGCCGTCGGCCTTGAGGGCGTCCAGCAACGCCTGGCCCTGGACTTCGCCGACCTTCTTGTTGTCGTACGAGACGTAGTGGTCGACCGGGCCCGTGGCGAGGCGGTCGTACGCGACCACCGGCACTTTCTGGTCCTTGGCCTGGTTGACGATGCCGCCCGCGGCCTTGGCGTCGACGGCGTCCAGGATCAGCACCTTCACGCCCTGGGTCAGCATCGACTCGGCCTGGGACTGCTGCTTGTCCGGGTCCTGGTCGGCGTTCTGGTAGAGCACATCGCACTTCGGGCACAGCTCTTCGAGTTTCTTCTCGATCAGCGGGCGGTCGAAGGACTCGTAGCGCGTGGTCTTGGACTCGGGGAGCAGCAGACCGATCTTGAAGCCCTTGCCGACGGACTCCCCGCCGTCGCCGCCGGGTTGGTTCTCGCTCGCGCATGCCGACGAGCCGAACAGGACCGCCGCGAGGCCGATGGCGATCAGCCCTCGCTGGGTATTCGTGGTGAACCGCATGTAAAGCCTCCTGGCCGGATGTGAGCCGGCGTGCCAGCCGGCTAGGGAGAGTGAAACGGCTCACGGTGCATGTCGTCAAGAGTTGAAGACAAAAAACCAAAATTGCCACCAGATCTGTTCGACATCGAAACTAATGCCAGCCCGGGATGGCCGGGCTCGCCCACGTCCCCCGCCTGGGTCCGTCGGGGCAGACGGAAGATCCGCGGACGCGGGCTAGGCGAGTTGGGCCTCGTCGTCCAGAGAGGCGGCGGAGCGGACGACGGTGGCGAGGGCGCCGCGCGCCGCTGACCAGTCGCCCAGCTCGGCGAGCACCACCTCGACCAGCTCGGCGGCGCGGGGGAGGGTCTGGCGGGTCAGCATCTCCTGGATCGGGTCCAGCAGCAGCTCACCCGCGTCGGCCAGCTCGCCGCCGACGATCAACCGCTGCGGATTGAGCAGGTTGCACAGCATCGCCGCCGCGGAGCCGACCGCGCGGCCGGCGTCGGCGATCACCCGGCGGGAGCCGAGGTCGCCGCCGAGCGCGGCGGCGATCAGCCGGTCCAGCGTCGGCGGGGTCTCGTCCGGCCGCCGGGGGAGCAGGTCGAGCAGGTACGGCCCGCCCACCACGGTCTCCAGGCAGCCGCGGTTGCCGCAGCGGCAGATCCGCCCCTGATCGTTGACGGTGATGTGGCCGAACTCCCCGGCGAGCCCGCCGGAGCCCTGGTACACCTCGCCGTTGATGACGAGCGCGGCGCCCACGCCGGAGGAGAGCTTCAGGTACGCCAGCTCGGTGCTGTCGCGACCCGCGCCCCAGATCAGCTCGCCGAGCGCGGCGGCGTTGGCATCGCCCGTGACCTCGACCGGCAGGCCGACCCGGTCGGCGAGCTCGTCGGCGACGTCGACGCCCTGCCAGTTGGCGAGCACGGTGCCCTCGAGCACGTGGCCGGAGCCGGCGTCGATCGGCCCAGGCAGCGCCACCCCGACACCTTTGATCTTGGTACGGTCCACGCGCGCCTGCCGCAGCATGGTGCTGACCAGCCACTCGGCCCGACGCAGGCCCCGCTCGGTGGACTGGCCGACCTGGTACGGGATCTGCTCCTCGGCCAGCACCTCGTACGCCATGTCGCAGATCGCCGCGCGCAGGTGCGTCGCGGTGACGTGCACGCCGACCGCGAGCCCGGTGTCCCGGGCGAGCGAAACGGCCTGGGCGCGACGACCGCCGCTGGAGGTGGGCGCGACCACGACGGCGCCGTTGTCGCGGAGCTGCCGGACGATGTTGGAGACCGTGGCGGCCGAGAGCCCGGTGGCCCGCGCGATCTGCGCCTGGGTCAGCGATCCGGCGCCGCGCACGGCCCGCAGCACGCGTCGCTGGTTCGCCTCTCGGAGGGCGCTCTGCGAGCCCGGGGTGTCTCCCGTCATGCGCTCTCCCAGGTGGTGTGGTTGGCGCGATCAGTGTACAAGCCTTGAACGAATAGAAGCACCCACGCGGCCGCCTGGCCGTCGCCGCTCCAATCGCGGTGATCAAGGCATGGTTGACGCGGCACGCCGGGATGACCCGCAACCATGCCTTGATCATCTCGTGGCGCACGTCGAGCATGCCTTGATCACCGCGATCGTGGGGGTGGTGGCGTGCGGCCTGTCGGGGGGTTGCCGTAGAACGGAGCGATGACCGACAACGCCACGTCCGACGCTTCAGACTCCTACCGCGACGCCGCCGAGGAGATTCTGCGTCGGCTCGCGGGGGCCGGGGCTGCTCTGCGTGAGGATCAGTGGCGGGCGATCGAGGCTCTGGTCGTACACAGAAAACGAGTGTTGCTCGTGCAACGCACCGGCTTCGGCAAGTCGGCGGTGTACTTCGTCGCGACAGCGCTGCTGCGCGGGTTGGGCGGCGCGGTCGGCTCGGGGCGGGCCGGCGGCGCCGGGGAAGGCGCCGTGGCGGGGCCGACCGTGATCGTCTCGCCGCTGCTCGCGCTCATGCGCAACCAGGTCGAAGCGGCGGCCGGCGCCGGAATCCACGCCGCCACCATCAACTCGGCCAACGTCGAAGAGTGGGCCGAGATCGAAAAGCGCATCGAGGCCGGCGAGATCGACGTGCTGCTGGTCTCCCCGGAGCGCCTGAACAACCCCGACTTCCGGGACCGGGTGCTGCCGGAGCTGGCCGACGCCTGCGGTCTGCTGGTCGTGGACGAGGCGCACTGCATCTCCGACTGGGGCCACGACTTCCGCCCGGACTACCGGCGGATCGCCAGCTTCCTGGAGCGGCTCGGCGACGACGTGCCGGTGCTCGCCACCACCGCGACCGCGAACGCCCGGGTCGTCGACGACGTGGCAGAGCAGCTCGGCCGGGACTCGCTCGTGCTGCGCGGGCCGCTGGGCCGCGACAGCCTCCGCCTCGGCGCGCTGCGCCTGCATAGCCCGGCGCACCGGCTGGCGTGGCTCGCCGGGCGCCTGGGCGACCTGCCCGGCTCCGGGATCATCTACACGCTCACCGTCGCCGGAGCCGAGGACGTCGCGGCGTTCCTGCGGTCGGCGGGGCACGACGTGGTGGCGTATTCGGGGAGAACCGACACCGCAGAGCGCCAGGCCGCCGAGGCGGACCTGCTCGCCAACCGGGTGAAGGCCCTGGTCGCGACGTCGGCGCTCGGCATGGGGTTCGACAAGCCGGACCTGGGCTTCGTGATCCATCTCGGCGCGCCGGCCTCGCCGATCGCGTACTACCAGCAGGTCGGCCGGGCCGGGCGTGCCGTCGACACCGCCGACGTGCTGCTGTTGCCGGGCCCGGAGGACGAGCGGATCTGGCGGTACTTCGCGTCGCTCGCGTTCCCCGCGGCCGAGCGGGTCGACGAGACCCTGTCCGTGCTCGCCGCCGCCGACCGGCCGCTGTCGACGCAGGTGCTGGAGACCCGGGTCGACCTGCGGCGCAACCGGCTCGAACTGATGCTCAAAGTGCTCGACGTGGACGGCGCCGTGCGCCGGGTGCGCGGCGGCTGGGTCGCCACGGGCCAGCCGTGGGCGTACGACTCCGAGCGCTACGCGCGCCTGGCCGCCCAGCGCTCCCAGGAGCAACAGATCATGCGGGAGTACGCCGCGATGACCGGCTGCCGGATGCGGTTCCTGAGGGAACAGCTCGACGACCCGTACGCCGACGACTGCGGCCGGTGCGACGGCTGCGCCGGCCGCTGGTACCCGGACGAGGCGCCAGCCGACGCGCTGGCCGCGGCCCAGGAGCACCTCGGCCGGGCCGGCGTGGTGGTCGAGCCGCGCCGGATGTGGCCCACTGGCGGGGCCGCGATCGGGGTG
>WHSM01000178.1 GCA_009380105.1 Micromonosporaceae bacterium | reverse complement strand
GCTCGACCCCACCGAGGTATCAACCTCCACCAGCGTCAATGCCGTGAAATCACCCAACAACTCATCCACCTGCGGATGCAACGGCAGTCGATTATTCACCGTCACATTCAACAAAAACCGCGCCGAACTCGACCACTCGCCTAATACTTCCGAGTATGCGCACATGAGCACCATGGACGGAGTGAGGCCCCGTTGCGCCGCGCGCTGGCGCAGCGAACACCACTGCTCGGCTGACAGCTGGAACGAGCGGCGGCTGAATCGGGGCTCGTGTACTGCGCCCATTGGTTTGGCTAGGGGCAGCTGCGGCGCCGGCGGAAGCTCATCCAGACGCCGGCGCCAGTAATCCCGCGCACGCGCATACCGCGGACCCTCCTCCATCCGCTCCACCGCGAGCTGATAATCCCGAAACGTCAACTCCAGCTCCGGCAAGCTCTGCTCCGGGTCGGCTATGCGTGCGGACAGCTCGTGTACAAGTCGAGCGAACGATGTACCGTCCGTGATCAAAAGATCAACCGATATGTGCACTCGAGTACGGCGGTCATCGAGACAGGTGGCGCGAACCTCGAACAGTGGCCATGAATGTACCGAGGACTGGCCGGTCATTTCATTGCGAATACGCCCGAGCTCCGAACGCGCAGCCTCCTGAATGAGGTCACGTAGGTCCAACCGGCTGATCACGTAGTCTGGCACCGAGGCCAACACCTGCTGCCGACCATCCGGCTGAATCACCGCCCGCAGCATGTCATGACGCGCGATCATCGCGCGCAACGCGGCCTCCAGCCGATCCACATCAAGATCGACCGCCGCTACCTCCGCATAGAACGCGGCGGGCACGTTGCCCAACTCGTAGGAAGGATCTCGGCCGAGCAGGTACGCCTGCTGCACGTCAGTCAACCCGAACGACTGGTAGCGATTGGTTGGATCCGGAATGATCTCGCGGAACACCGTTTCGGCGAGTTCGGGTTTCGGTTCGTCTCCCAGTTGGGAGGAGAGAGCTTCGGCCAGCTCGACGTAATCGACTCCTTGGACCAGTTCCTCGAGCGGGACGCTTACATCCAAGGTGGCCTGCACAATGGTCTGTAGCTCCACAGCCTGCAACGAATCGAGGAGGATGCGGCCACGACCGATTTCCTCGGCATGCGCCTCGGTGATCACTGCGAGGAGAGCCACCAGGCTCCGCTCCAGCGTTTCGCATCGCTGGTCAACAGTTAAACGCCGACCAGTCGCCGCTTTCATCTGATCAACTGCGCTGTGCAGGTCCCCGGTCACATTGGAAGTCAATTGTCCCGCCCCCATGGTCCGTGATCGGTTAACCCGGACAGCGATTTCCGGACATGTCACTGGCACGCGGACTTCACTTGGGCCGGCACAACGGCTCGGGCCGTGGCACCGGACCACTGGACTTTCTCGGGCGCATAAAACCGATACAGCTGGCCGCGTTTCTGGCTCGTGACCCGCCGCTATTTCGGTGCGCCATCTGTCTATATAGCCCTAGGATCACCTCCTATTAGCCCTAGGACCACCTCCGAAGAGGCGTAGTACACGCTATAAGCGGCTATTGTGGCCTGTCAAGGCCCCTCGATAGCCCCATTCACGTCCCGTGCGCGGTCACGGCGAAGCGGTGGTGAGTGTCGCCGGCGTGGCGGTGTGAGCGCGGTTTCGGGTTCAGGGTTCAGGGCGGCGCCAGAATGGTCTCCAGGGGCTGCCGGTGACGGCCTGGGGTAGCACGGTGATGACGTCGACACTGTGCTTGCGGGCGGTGTCGATGTAGCTGCGGATATCCAGTCGATCTTGGGTCGCCTCTTCGCTGGCTAGTGCCGTGTCAGGCAACGTTTGCCCGGTTGACGACTCGGCGGAGGTCAGGGTCGCTGGTGTGGCGGCCTGATGCGGCACTAGGAAATGACGCGGGCGCCTGGCACCGGGCCGTGGGCGGTGCGCACCGTGCGACACACGCCGTGACCGGCGATCCGCGCGGCGAGCTGCGTGGCGTGGTCGGCGTCGGCCGCCAGAAACACGCAACTCGGACCGGACCCCGACACTATCCCGGCCAGCGCCCCCTCCTCCTCGCCGGCCCGGAGGGTGCGCCGCAGCGCCGGCCGCAGCGAGATCGCCGCCGCCTGCATGTCATTGGTCAACGCCGAGGCGAGCACCTGCGGATCGTGCTGACGCAGCGCCGCCAGCAGCCGCGACGTGTCCGTCGACGGCTTGTTGCCACGGCCGGCCTTCCGCAGGCGGGCCAGCTCGGCGTACACCTCCGGCGTGGACAGCCCGCCGTGCGCCACCGCCACCACCCAGTGCCACGTGCCGGCCGCCAGCACCGGGTTGACGACCTCGCCACGCCCGGTGCCGAGCGCGGTGCCGCCGGGCACCAGGAACGGCACGTCGCTGCCGACCGCGGCCGCCACCTCGGTCAACTCGTCCCGGGACAGCCCGGTGCCCCAGAGCGCGTCGCAGGCCACCAGCGCGGCCGCCGCGTCGGCGCTGCCGCCGGCCAGGCCCCCCGCCACCGGGATGTGTTTGCGCAGGTGAAGCCGGACGTGCGCGGGCCGGCCGACGTGCTTGGCGAGCGTCTGAGCGGCGCGGATGGCGAGGTTGTCGTCATCGACCGGCAGCTCGTGCTCCCCTTCGCCGAGCAGGGTCAGCTCCAGCTTGTCGGAGCGGGCGGCGGTGATCTCGTCGTACAGGGAGATCGCGTGGTAGATCGTGGTCAGCTCGTGGTAGCCGTCGTCACGCACGGCGCCCACGCCGAGGTGCAGGTTCACCTTGGCCGGCACGCGCACCCGCACCGAGCCCGACGCCGCCAACACCGGACGGTCGGCGTCCTCGACCTCCAACGGCTCACTCACTCGCCACCCCCTGCCGCCGCGATCGCGACGAACTGCTCGACCGCGAGCGCCTCGCCCCGGGCGCCCGGGTCCACCCCCGCCGTACGAAGTATCTCCTCCGCAAGCCGCGCGCTGCCCGCCCATCGGGCCAACGCAGCCCGAAGGGTCTTGCGACGCTGCGCGAACGCCGCGTCCACCACCGCGAACACCTCGGCCCGCTCGGCCCCCCGCGGCGGGTCGCGGCGGGTGAACCCGACCAGCTTGGAGTCCACGTTAGGGGCCGGCCAGAACACCGTGCGCGGCACCGCCCCGGCCCGCCGCCCCGAGGCGTGCCACGCCAGCTTGACGCTCGGCGATCCGTACACCCGGGAGCCGGGGCCGGCCGTGAGCCGGTCGGCGACCTCGGCCTGCACCATCACCAGGCCGTGCCGCAGCGACGGCAACTCCGCGAGCAGGTGCAGCACCACCGGCACCGCCACGTTGTACGGCAGGTTCGCCACCAGCGCGGTCGGGGCCGGGTTCGGCAGCTCGTCGGCGCGGATCCGCAGCGCGTCGGCGGTGACGACGGTCAAGCGGTCGGCGAGCTCCGGGGCCCGCGCGCCGACCGTGGCCGGCAGGGCTCCCGCGAGCACGGGATCGATCTCCACGGCGTACACCCGGGAACAGGCGGGGAGCAGCGCGAGCGTGAGGGAGCCGAGACCGGGACCGACCTCCAACGCCACGTCATCGGGCCGGAGCGAAGCGGCGGCCGCGATCCGCCGCACCGTGTTGCCGTCGACCACGAAGTTCTGGCCGAGCGTCTTGGTGGGGCGGATGCCGAGCGCCGCCGCCAACTGCCGGATGTCCCCCGGCCCGAGCAGATTCACGCAGTGCAGTGTTTCAGGAGTACAGGCGCGAGCCGCAGTGCGGCCACTGATCGGAGCCGGCGGCTTGGTAGAGCAGGATCGCGCGGTAGGTCTGCTCCCGCGGCGTGGCCTGGCTGGGCAGACCGATGCCGCCCATCCGCTGCCACATCTGCACGTTGAACTGGTAGAGGCCGTGGTACATGCCGTTCGCGGAGACCGAGCGGGGGTTGCCGCCGGACTCGCACTGCGCCAGCGCGGCCCAGTTGAGGCCGGTGTCGTCCTTCGGGTACGGCTTCGTGCCCTTGCGCACCACCGCGGGCTTCGGCTTCACCAGCGTCTTCTCCGAGATCACCTTGCGCTCGGAGAACTTTCCGTCCCGGTAGATGTACTCGACCTCCTGATCGGCCTTGCCGGCCTTGCCCGGGTCGACCGTCAGCTTCTGGTCGACCATCCACGCCTTGTTCTTCTTGGTCTTCACCGGCGGGTCGAGCTTCACCGTCTCCTGCTTGGCCTTGACCGTCACCCGGACGACCCGGACCTCCTTGGCGCCGGCCAGGGTCTCGCCGATCTTCGGCTTCACCTCGTCGCGGCCCTCGAGCTTCACGTTCTGCGCTTTGAGGAGTTCGGCGGGGGTCGCGGCGTAGGTGGTGAGCTTCGTCTTCTCGCCGTCGGCGATCAGCGTGAGGCGCTTCTCGGTGCGGATGGTCAGTCGCATGCCTTCGCGCGGGATCGCCGTCGCCGGCTGGGCTGAGGCGCGGTACTTGCCGTCGATCTTCAGGTCGGAGATCAGAGCTTTGACGGTACGGGTCGTGACCCACCGCTGCTTCGTGACGCCGTCAAGGGTCAGGGTGACGGGTCGGCCGCGCTGGACGACCACCTTGTCGCCGTTGCGCAGCGCGGTCGGCGGGGCCGGCTGCACGGCGTCATGCTTGTGGAGCGTGAGGCCGGCGTGGTGCAGCAGGCCCTTCACGGTCGTGGCGTACGTGCGGAACGTGCGGCTGGAGCCGTCGTCGACCAGCCGGATGGCGCTGGTGCCGGCGAAGTACCCCACGACGCCGCCGGCGAGCAGCAGGATCGCCAGGATCTGCGGCAGGAACCGGAACCCGGTGCGGCGGGGCGGCCCCGGCTCCGGCCGCGGGTGCGGCTCCGGCCGCGGGTGCGAGGGCCGGGACTCCGGCCGCCGCGGGTCCGGTCGGCGAAGCGAGTCCGGGTGGGGCCGGGGGCTTGGCCCGCGGCGCTCGGGGTGCGTCGGATGGCGCTCGGGGTAGCGCTCTGGTGACGGTCGGTAGCCCTCGGGTGACGGCCCGGGGCGCGCTGGCGCCGGGTGGCCGGTCCGGCGCGGCTCGAACGCGGGCCACGGCTCGGAGTCGAATCCCATCCGCGGATCTGGCTCGAGGACCGGCTGCCAAGCGGGGTCGCCGGCCGGCCGGGCAGCCCTCTGCTGGTGCGGGGTGCTCACGAAGGACAGAGCGTACGGAATTGATCTTGGTACGCCAAATCGGCGCGCCCTATCCGGTCCCCTACGAACCCGCCGAGACCACCCAGTACCGGTCAGGAAAGTCACGCATGATCTCGGAGGATCCGCCTACCAAGGGCCGAACACGCGGTCGCCCGTGGCGGATATCACGCCGCAGAGCTCATCGAGATCCTCGCCCCGCAGCTCCGCGAGGAACCGCACCGTCAGCGGAATCAGGTACGGCGCGTTCGGCCGCCCCCGGTACGGCATCGGCGTCAGGAACGGCGCGTCGGTCTCCACCAGGATCAGCTCACGCGGCGCGGCCTCGGCCGCCTCCTGCAGCCCCCGGGCGTTGGAGAACGTGACGGTGCCGGCGAAGCTCATCACGTACCCGCGGTCGGCGCACTCCTTGGCGAACTCGGCGTCCCCGGAGAAGCAGTGCAGCACCACCGTGTCGGGGGCGCGCTCCTCGTCGAGGATCCGCAGCACGTCGGCGTGGGCGTCCCGGTCGTGGATCACCAGGGCCTTGCCGTGCCGCTTGGCGATCTCGATGTGGGCCCGGAAGCTGGCGTGCTGCGCTTTCCGGCCGTCGTCGCCGGTGCGGAAGTAGTCCAGGCCGGTCTCGCCGACGCCGCGTACCCGGTCCTGCGCGGCGAGCGCGTCGATCTCCGCCAGCGCGCTGTCAAGGTCGGGTTCGGCGAGGCGCGGGGCCTCGTTCGGGTGCAGCGCCGCCGTGGCGACCACCTCAGGATGCTCGGTCGCGAGGTCGGCGGCCCAGCGCGAGGACGGCACGTCGATGCCGACCTGCACCACCCGGTCGACGCCGGCTGCCTCGGCCTTGGCGAGTGCCTCTCCGACCCCGCCGGGGCGGTCGGATCCGTCCTGGAGGTCGAAGTGGGTGTGACTGTCCAGCACCGGCGCCGCGAGCGGCTCCGGGGCCGGCGGGGCCTCACCGGAGCGGTCGGTCTTCTTCGTACGCATCGCCCTTGAGCATCACACAGCCGGCAGCCGGCTTTTGTCGGACCCGGCGCATAACGTGCGGCCGTAGACTTGGGCAGCGATGGCCGATCCTGCCCAGAGGAGGTGTGGCGACGTGACTGCCGCTGCCGTGCACCCATGGTGGGAGTGGGATGGGCTACTACAGACCTGGCGTGAGCTTGACGTGCCCGAGGGTTGGCGCGCGGAGATCACCGAGGACGGCATCACGATGACGCCTCCTCCTTCGATCTCCCACAACGACATCGCTAGCTTGGTGGATCGGGCGTTGGTCCGTGGGCTGCCGGACAACCTACGGGTCTTCCAGACGCTGGGTGTCGCCATCCCCGCGGTCAATCGCCTCTACATCCCCGATGTCTGCGTCGTGCGTGGCAACGATCTCCACAAAGGCACAGAGCTCACGGCCGAGCAGGTGCTCTTGGCGGTGGAGGTCACCTCCAAACGCAACGCCGAGCATGATCGTAAGAAGAAGACGTGGCACTACGCGCACGGGCCGGTGCCGCTGTACCTCCTGATCGACCGGTACGACGCTGACGGCCCTGCCGTCACCCTCTTCTCGCACCCCGTGGACGGCCACTACCAGCGGCAGACCCGGGTGCCGTTCGGCGACTCGATCGAGTTGCCCGACCCCGTGGCACTCACCGTGGAAACCTCGGACTTCCCGAAGCAGTGATCAACTTTGCGGGCTCGCCACCAGCAGGTGGAACTGGCCCGGGTGGGCGCCGAGCTTCCGGTGCTCGGCGAGCTTCAAGCCGGCCTGCTCCAGCGTCGCGATCACGTCGTCGACCGGGCGGAGCGTGAACCCATACGGCGTCATCGGCAGCTTCGCCATCGCCTCCGGGTCGCCGATCCCGACCACCACGCGCCCGGTCGGCCGCAGCACCCGGGCCAGCTCGGCGAAGGCGCCGCCGAGGTCGGGCACGAAGTAGACGGTGTTCGTGGTGATCGCCCCGTCGAGCGCGTCGTCGCCGAACGGCAGATCGGTCAACGAGCCCTCCACGAGCCGCAGCCTTCCGGCCGCGACCTCGCCCCGGAACCGCCGCTCTGCCCGCGCCAGCATCGACGCGGAGAGCTCGACGCCGTGCACCCGGCCGTCGGCGCCCACCCGGTCGAGCAGCAGCGGCAGGCCCACGCCGCCGCCGAACCCGAGATCAGCGACAGCATCGCCGGGGCGTACCCCCACAGCATCGACAGCAGCGGCGACGGCGCGTCGGTTGCCACGATTGAGCAGCGCCGCCACACCGTGACCCCACACGCCGCGCGGGCGCCCGAGCTGGCTGGCGAGGGCGGCGAAGAACCTCTGACGAATACCCACGCGCCGATGCTAGGCGCCCCGACCGACAATTCGGGGGTGGCCGCCGTATGGTCGCGGCTGATGACACTGCTCAACGCTCTCGACAGCGGGCGTGACGGACCGGGCGCCGTGCGCGTCGGCGACGCCGCCCTGTCCTGGACCGAGCTGCGTGAGGCGGCCGCCGCAGTCGCCGACCGGATCGCGGGAACGCCCGCCGTCGCGGTGAAGGCCACTGCCTCCCTGGAGACCATCGTCGCCGTGGTCGGCGGGCTCATGTCCGGCACGCCGGTCGTCCCCGTGCCGCCGGACTCGGGGCCCCGCGAACGCGACCACATCCTGCGCGACTCCGGCGCCGCGCTGCTGCTCACCACCCAGCCGCGTGGCACTGCATCCGTGCCGACCGCGGTCGTCGATCTCACCGAGCGATCCGGCGCCTGCCACCCCGAGCCGGACCTGGCCGCGACCGCCATGATCCTCTACACCAGCGGCACCACCGGGGCGCCGAAGGGCGTGCTGCTCTCCCGCGCCGCCATCGCCGCCGATCTCGACGCGCTCGCCGACGCCTGGGCCTGGACCCCGCAGGACACCCTGGCGCACGGGCTTCCGCTCTACCACGTGCACGGCCTGGTGCTCGGCGTGCTCGGCGCCCTGCGCGTCGGCTGCCGCCTGGTCCACACGGTCCGGCCGACCCCGGACGCCTACGCCGCCGCGCGGGGCACCCTCTACTTCGGGGTGCCGACCGTCTGGTCGCGGGTCTGCGCGGCCCGCGCCGCTGCCCAGGCCCTGTCCGCCGCCCGCCTCCTGGTCTCCGGCAGCGCCGGGCTTCCGCTTTCTGTGTACGACGCGCTGCGCGCCCTTGCCGGACAGGCGCCCGTGGAGCGGTACGGGATGACCGAAACCCTGATCACCGTGAGCGCCCGCGCCGACGGCGAGCGGCGACCCGGCCAGGTGGGCACGCCGCTGCCCGGCATCGAGACCCGTCTGGTCGGCGACGATGGCGCCCCGGTCCCACCCGACGGCGAGACCCTGGGTGAGCTGCAGGTGCGCGGCCCCACCCTGTTCGACGGCTATGTGGGGCGGCCGGAGGCTACCGCGGCGTCGCACACCGAGGACGGGTGGTTCCGCACCGGGGACATCGCTGTGATCGACGAGGGCGGCTCGCACCGCATCGTGGGTCGGGCCTCGTTCGATCTCCTCAAGAGCGGCGGGTTCCGGATCGGCGCCGGCGAGGTCGAGGACGCGCTGCTGGCCCATCCGGCGGTGCGCGAGGC
>WHSM01000177.1 GCA_009380105.1 Micromonosporaceae bacterium | reverse complement strand
GCGCGGTACTGCTTGCTCGACGAGTGCGGCAGCGACCTGCCGACGGTGCGCCACGCGGCGAGCACGAGCCCTGAGCAGTCGAACGAGTTGGGCCCGTCCGCGCCGAACTCGTACGGCTTGCCGAGCTGCGCCTGCGCGTACCGGACCACCTTGCCGGCGTCGCCCGGAATGTACGGCGGCACGTAGCTGATCCGCTGGCCGTTGCGCGCGGCGCGCTCGCCGTACGCACGCTTGCGCATGTCCTGCAGCTTGTCGATCTCGGTGTTGATCTTCTTCTTCTGCGCGGCGAGGCGCTTCTTGATCTTGCGTTTGTCGGCGAGCAGGGCGTCGATGTCGGAGCGCTTCCGCTCCAGCCGTGAGGTGATGAGCTGCAGACCGCGCAGGCCGTGCTTCTCGAAGACCGCGAGTCGGTCCAACGTGGAGAGCTGGTCGAGCAACTCGCGCGGCGAGCCGCTGTTCAGCACGGCGTTGACCATGTCGGCGCGACTGCCTTTGTACGCCTGCTTGGCGATCTTGCCGACTTCGGAGTAGATCTCGTCGGCCTTCGCCTGCAGCGGCTTGAGGTTCTTGGCGAGCCACTTCGCCTTGGCGTCGACCTCGTCGAGGTTGTCTCGCGCCCGGTTGTACTTCTCCACCACCACGCCGAGCTTGCCGGCGAGCTTCTCGATCTGGTTCTCCATGTCGTTGATGGACGGGTCCGCCCACGCGGGGCCGGCCATCCCGACTGCCAGCGTCAGTGCCATGCCGAGTGCGGTGAGGAGAGACAAGGCGCGCTTCTGGGCGCGGGGAAGTGGCTCGCTGACCACAGTCACCAACCGACTCCTTCTTCCAGAGACCGCCTACCGGGTTAGCTGACGGGTTCGGGCGGGAAGAAGTGTCGCCCTACCGCCGGCCTCGAAGGGTCTGGCCGGCGGATTCACCCCGGAGGGATGGTTCCCCGGTTCGCCTGGCGGCGATTCGGCGGTGTCCGTGCGGCGCCGCCTGTGAATTGGCGGCTGACGGCCGTGCGGACGGGAACCAAGGGTAGGGAGTCCGACCGTCGTGGGCAACCGCATCGGTGTTACACGGTAGGAAAAATTCGCAGCGTAACCGTTATGAAGCGCTACGGTCCTGGCGACTAATACCCTAGGGGGGTATAGTTCGCCTCAATGACTGCTTCAGGAGGCGAGATGGCGCACGGATACGGCGACGACAAAGCTGCCCTGCAGGCTCGGCTACGGCGTATCGAAGGCCAGATCCGGGGCCTGCAGCGGATGGTCGAGGACGACACGTACTGCATCGACATTCTCACCCAGATCTCGGCTGCGAACCGGGCGCTGCAGGCCGTCGCCATCGGCCTGCTGGAGGGGCATCTCGGGCACTGCGTCGCCGAGGCCAGCGCCAAGGGAGGCGACGAGGCGGCCGCCAAGGTCAAAGAGGCCTCGGACGCCATCGCCAGGCTGGTGCGCTCCTGACACGCGCCAGCTGACAGGCGGCGCTCCCTGACCGGTCACATTCCCATCACTTACCGAGGAGATCCTTGATGAGCGTGCAAGCGACATACCAGGTGACTGGCATGACCTGCGGCCACTGCGTGCAGGCCGTGAGCGGCGAGCTGGGCAAGCTGTCCGGCGTCACCGGCGTCGACGTCGACCTCACCTCCGGCGCCGTGACGGTCACCAGCGAGGCGACACTCGCTGAAAGCGACGTGAAGGAAGCGGTCGACGAGGCCGGCTACGAGCTCGCCTGACCGCCGCGGGTGGGACGGCGGAGCCGGGGGTGTGAGTCAGGTCTCGCCGAGCGCGGGGCTAGGGTCGCTGGGCATGAGGTCCTGGGGGCTGCTGCTGGTCGCGCCCGTTCTGGCGGGTGTTGTGTTGCTCGGGTCGTCCCCGGCGTACGCGCACGTGAAGATGACGTCGAGTGACCCCGCCGACGGGTCGCAGTCGCGCGTTCCGATCTCCGAGGTGACGCTGCGTTTCAGCGAGCAGGTCAACCCCGAGCTGGTGAAGGTGGCGGTGACCGTCGACGGGAAGCCCGCGCGCTCCACCACCCAGGTCCACGGCTCGACCGTCACCACGTCGGTTCCGGAAAGGTCCGGCCGTTTCCAGGTGGGGTATCGGGTGGTGTCCCGCGACGGGCACACCGTGTCCGGCACGATCGAGTTCACAGTGCGCAGGGTCCCGGGAGAGGAGCCTCGCCGCCCCGGCGATCCCGCGCCGAGCGCGACGGCCGACTCCGACGCGACTGCCCCGGCGGGGAGCGCGACCGGGCCTCCGGCCGTGGTCGACGGCCCCGCCACCGACGCGAAGGGCCGCTCGGTGACCCGCAGTTGGGTGTGGGTGATCGTCGGCCTGGGCGGACTCGGGCTGCTCGGCGCGTTGGCGTACGTTCTGGTATCGGGGCGTAGAAAACCGAGCGAGGGCGAAGCGACCAGTGTCGACACCGTCGACGAATCCGGCAGCCGAGACAGCTGACGAAACACCCGCCGCGCGGCCGGGCGCGACCGGGCGGTCGGACGAGGCCAGCCGGGCGGGCGACGCCGGTCGGTCTCGCGAGGCTGGGCAGACAGGCGAGGCTGGGCGCTCTGGCGCCGGCGAGCGCGCAGGCGCCGCCTCGGGCTTTCGCGGCCTGGTGATCGGCAGCTGCCTGGTCGTCGCCGGCCTGGTCACCGTCGTGGTGCTGCGCGCGGCCGGCACTGTGCAGACCGAGGTGTTTCCCGGTCTGGGTGACCCCGGGCCACTCACGCCGTGGGCGCTTCCCCTGAGCGTTCTGCTGAGCCGGCTCGCCGCGGTCGCGACGATCGGTCTGTTGCTGGGCGCGGCGTTCCTCGCTCCGGGGTTGACCAGCGGTGACCGCCGTGTCGACGGCAGCGCCGTCGGACCAGCCGGCTACCGCTGGCTGCGCGCGGCCTCGTGGGCCGCGTTGGCGTGGCTGGCCGCCACCGGGGCGCAGCTGCTGTTCACGCTCTCCGACGTGCTCGGCGTGCCGCCTGGCGTCGCCGCCGGTCAGGTGCTCACGTGGGCGTGGAGCCTGGAGCTCACCCGCGCCATGGTGCTGACGATGGCCGGCGCCGCGCTGATCGCCGCCAGCTCCCGTCTGGTGCTCTCCACCACCGGCGCCGCGCTGCTCGCGGTGCTCGCTGTGGGGACCACACTGCCCCCCGCGTTCACCGGCCACGCGTCGGCGGCCGGCAACCACCAACTCGCCGTCAACAGCAACCTCTGGCATATCGCGGCCGCCGCGATCTGGGCCGGCGGTCTGCTCGCACTGCTCCTGGCCCGCAGGCTTCCGACGTTGCCGCGGATCGCCCGGCGCTACTCCCGCGCCGCGGCGTGGTGCTTCGTGATCGTCGCGATCAGCGGAGTCACAAACGTGCTCGGCCAGATCGACCTGCCGGACCTTGTCGGCAGCGCGTACGGGCGGATAGCGCTCCTCAAAGCCGGCGCCCTGGCCGCCCTCGGCGTCATCGGCCTCTGGCACCGCCGCGTCACCCTGGCGGCCCTGGACGCCGGGAAACCACGAGCGTTCCGGCGCCTCGCCGCCGGGGAGCTGCTGCTCTTCGCCGCGACCTTCGGACTGGCGACAGCGCTCGCCCGCACGCCGGCGCCCGTAGTGGAGGCCGAGGAGACCTCGGCGCAGGCACTGCTCGGGTTCCGGCCCCCGGAGGGGCCGCCCACCCCCCGGGCCATCCTCGTCGACTGGTTGCCCGACCCGCTGTTCCTCGGCCTCGCGGCGATCGCGGTGCTGCTCTACGCCGCCGGCGCCACGCGGCTGTGGCGCAACGGCGCCGCGTGGCCGTGGCCGCGCCTGGTCTCGTGGTGCGCCGGCTGGGCGGTGATCGTCTTCGCCACGAGCAGCGGTCTGGCCGCGTACGCGCCGCTGAAGTTCAGCGTGCACATGGCGCAACATCTGGCGCTGATGAGCCTTGCCCCGATCCTGCTGGTGCTCGGCGCCCCGGTGACGCTCGCGTTGCGGGCGCTGGGCCGCTCCCGGGAGCCGGGGCTGCGCGGGCCGCGCGAGTGGCTGCGCCTGGCGCTGCACAGCCGGCCCGCGAAGGTGGTCGCGCATCCGGTGACAGCGCTCGGGATCATGATCGTCAGCCTCTTCGTCATGTACTTCACCAGCCTGTACGAGCTCGCGCTGCGCTCGCATCTGGCGCACCTGACGATGCTGCTGCACCTGCTCGGCGTGGGGTACCTGTTCTACTGGGCGGTGGTCGGCGTCGACCCGACCCCGCACCGGACCGCGCCGCCGATCCGGATGCTGGTCCTCTTCGCCGGCATGGGGTTCCACGCCTTCTTCGGGGTGGCGCTGATGCAGTCCGGGGTGCCGATGGCCGCCGACTGGTACGCCGCCCTCGACCTGCCGTGGCTCGGCGATCCGCTCGAAGACCAGAAGGCCGCCGGCGGCATCGCCTGGTCGTTCGGGGAGATCCCGAGTCTGGCAGTGGCGATCGCGCTGGTGTTCCAGTGGCTGCGTCTGGACGAGCGGGAGGCCCGCCGCTTCGACCGCGCCGCCGAGCGCGCCGCCGCGACGGGCGACCCCAGCCTGGACCCCCACGAGGAGTACAACGCCTACCTGGCCCGTCTGGCGGAAGCCGAACGCCGCGCCGCGGACCCAGGGCAGCGCTGACCCATCCCGCGCGCCGCCCGCCCCCACCCACTCGTTGATCAAGGGATGGTTGCCACGACACGCCGGCGACGTCGGCAACCACCCCTTGATCAACGCGAGTGGGGGTGATCCAGGCGGCGGGCCAGGGCTGGGGTGATGTGCCAGGTTGCCGCTAGCGACTCGTACTCGGCCTTCTGGTTGGGGGTCGGCGGGGCGCCGGTGTGTTCTGCGCGTAGCAGCACGTTGCGGGGGGTGTGCTGAGAGGCGACGAACTCCGTGACCTCCGTCCGGTAGCCCTCCAGTCGCAGCAGCGCCGCCCGCAGCGCGTCGGTCAGCACGTCCGCGTACCGCTCCCGGAGGATCCCGTGCCGGGTCAGCAACTGGTACGGCGCCGGAGCCTCTCCGTCGCGCAACTGCTCCGACAGCTCGTGGTGGCAGCACGGCGCCGCCAGGATGTGCCGCGCCTCCCACCGCACGGCGCGCGCCAGCGCCTCGTCGGTCGCTGTGTCGCAGGCGTGCAGGGCCAGCACCACGTGTGGCGGACCGCCGGCCGGCGCCGGCGCGTCGATGATCGTGCCCTCGACGAACCGCACGTGCTCGGCGCACCCGAGCTGGGCGGCCAGCCGGCGGTTTCGTTCAGCCTGATCAGCGCGCTGCTCGATCCCCGTCAGTGCCACGTCGAGGCCCCGGACGTCGCTCAGATACCGGTACGCCGCGAACGTCAGGTACGCGTTGCCGCACCCCAGGTCGGCGATCCGCAGCGGCGACGGCAGCTCCGCCCCGACCGGCAGCGCGGCGTTGACCTGACGCAGAAACGCCTCCACCTGCCGCCGCTTCGCCGCGTTGGCGCCGAGCACGCTGAACAGCGGGTCACCCGGGTCGAGCAGGTAGCGCTTGGAGCGGTCGTGGCCGAGGTCGCGGGCGGCCGGGCTCGCCTCCCGGTGCACCTGCGCCTCGCCGCGCTTGGTCACCCGCAGTTGCACGGTCTCCTCGGTGGTCTGCACGTGCCAGTTCCCGTACGGCTCGGCGAGCAACTCGTCGATCGCCTGCTCAGCCGCGTCGTGAGCGACGTTGCGCGTGTGGGGGCGCTGACCGTCGTACACACTGATCTGCAACCGCTCGCCCGACTTCAGCGCGACCGGCCGCACCTCCGCGCGCACCCACGACGGCTGGCCGGAGCGCCGCCTGCCGGCGGCGACCGCGCGCACCAGGCGGTCGGCGTCGAGGAGCAGCGCGCGGACCTCGGCGAGCGCGGCGGCGAGTGGTTCAGGCATGCTTCTGAGTCTCCCGCACGAGGTGCGGTGTCCGCCGTGCGGGACAGGGGCCCCGCTGAGGGGAACAATGAGCATGCAGGCGCACTGCGATGGGTGGTAGGGATGGACAGCACACCGGTCATTGTCGTCGGACTCGACGACGACCCCGGCGCGGCGGCGGCGCTGCGGTGGGCGGTGGAGCAGGCGCGGCTCCGTGCGGGGACGGTGCTCGCGGTGTACGCGTACAACGAGCCAGTCGTGGCCGACGTCAACCTGGTGCCGATGGACCACGCGCCGAGCCTGGAGCAGGCGCAGATGGCCGCCGAGGTGTGGCGGGACACCGCGTTGCTGTCGGTGCCCGGAGCCTCGGACGTGCCGGTCGAGGTGGAGGCCCGGATCGGCCCGGCCGGCCCGGTGCTGATCGACGCGGCGGCGGAAGCGTTGATGCTGGTGGTGGGCAGCCGCGAGCATCATCCGCTGTACCGTCTCGTGCACGGCTCCGTGAGTCACTACTGCGTCTCGCGCGCCACGTGCCCCGTGGTGGCGGTGCCGGCCGAAGAGGAGCCGGATCCGTCCGAGCACAAGCGCTGACGCCGCCGGCGGTAAGCCGTGCGGTTAGGCTCCGGGTGTACGCGATCCGTCTCGTTTCCGAGGAGCTCACATGATCGTCGCGGACGTCATGACTGAAGCCAGCGTCGCGGACGCGCCCAGCGAGACGCTGCGTGCCGCCGCCAGCCGGATGTGGCGACAGCAGACCGGCTCCCTGCTGATCATGGACGGTGACCGCCTGGTCGGGATCGTCACCGAGCGGGATCTGCTGCGCGCCGTGGCGCGCGGCGCGGACGTGGACGGCACCACGGTGGCCGAGGTGATGACCGCCGACGTGCGCACCGTGGGCTCGCACACGTCCCTGCACGAGACGGCCCGCCTGATGGCGGCCAACTGGATTCGCCACCTCCCCGTGGTCGAGGGCGACAAGGTCGTCGGCGTGGTGTCGCAGCGCGACCTGGTCGGCATTCTGGCGGCGCTGGACCCGGATCCGGAGGGGATCGAGCTTCCGAGCGACCAACTGGTGCGCGCCCAGCGGCTGGCGCGCATCGAACAGGGCGACCTCGACTGAGGCCGCTGTCTCGACTGAGGCGCTGTCCGGCGGCTCGGCGGAGGTAGGCTGCGGTCGCACTTGTTGGCTGAGCGCTTGAGTGAGGGGAGCGCTGTGCAGTCGTACGACGAGGACCGCGAGGTGCGGTTCGACGAGGAGGATCAGTCGATCCTTCCGGACCAGACATCCGACGACACAGATCGCGGCTGGGGACAGCCCCGGAGCACGAACGACGGCCGGTTGCTGGAGGATCGGCCGCCGCACTGGGACTGATCGCGGAAGTCCCAGTGCTCGCGGAAGTCCCGGTGCCGCCCGTCCGGTTGTCACCCCGTCCGATCGTCACCTGTCGCCGGGCGCCGGCGCTGTCACGTGACGTCGGCGGTGGAGGTGCCCGCCCGAGCGAGGCGTCTCCACCGCCGACCTTATGTGTGGAATCTATCGCGAACCGGGTGACTCTGGGGCCCTGACGGCGCGAAGGGCCGAACGCGGCGCCGTTCGGCGTGGTCTCAGCCCTGGCGCCGCGCTCGCAGCTCGTCCCGGATCTCGGTGAGCAGCGCGACGTCGGCGGGGGTCTCCTCAGGGGTCTCCGCTTTCATGAAACGCGCCCGGAACTTGTTCATCGGCAGCACCACCAAGAAGTAGATCACCGCGGCGGTGATCAGGAACGTGATGATCGCGTTGATGAACAGGGCAGGATCGAACGTCACGCCGCTGATCTGGAACGTGCCGCCCTTGACCCCGCCGCCCATGAACACCTTGATCAGGGGATTGATGAGCGCGTCCGTGAACGCGGACACCAGCGACGTGAACGCGACGCCGATCACGATGCCGACCGCCATGTCGACCACGCTGCCGCGCATGATGAAGTCTCTGAAGCCTTTGAGCATGGGGATGTCCTCCGAGTCGGCGCACAGGAACCGTGGGAGAGCCGTGGCGCTCTCCTCACCGAGGCCGCACTGTAATACCGATGGCGACATCTGGGGCGGTCCTCGCCACACGTTGCGCCTCCGCTTTTCTCATCGCGAGGTAGACAATCCCCTCATCGGGTGACCTCTCGGGATGCGAGTCGACAGCCAGCACCAGCGCCGCGGTGGCCAGGACGATCTCCGTCTGCCCTGGCGAGGCGCTGTTTCCTGGCGGGTCGTCGGGCGTGCCCGCGGCCGGGCGCTCCACGCGGGCGATAACATCGACCCGGTCGCCGGGACGGGCCACCGCCGCGGTGGCGGGCTCGGCGAGCTGGATCGGCACGCCCACCATGCCGGCGGGCACCGGCGACGAGCGGCGTTCGTCCGCTCGGCGGTCGTCCTCGGAGGGCGCGCTGGCAGTCGGGCTGGTAGCCGGGCGGCCACGGCACTCGGCCGCGGTCTGGGAGGGCAGGGCCGGATCGAGGAGCAACACGGCCGCGGCCAGCGCCAGCAGCGCAGCGGTCGCGGTGTGCCGAAGGAGGGAACGCGGTCGCGGCGCTCTCGGCCGCACCGGGTCGAGTCGTTCCTCGTACGCCCTGGGGCGCAGTCCTGCCATGTCCGCCTCCGGGTAGCTGTCGGTGGGCAGAGGTTAGGCAGCTACCCGGCGGCTGTGCCACCGGCACGTTCCCCGGCTGTGGACAGCGAGGGTGGCCTGTGGACGAAGTTGCGAAAGGCAGCGCCGGTGCGCTACGGAGTCGCGCTATGTGCTTGCGGGCGTCGTGGCCTTGGAGTTGCTCGACGAGGAGGACTTGCTCCCCGAGCCTGACGTGCTCTCGGTGGAGCTGCCGCCGGATTTGTCCGACTTCGCCGAGCTGTCGGCTCCGCTGGAGCCACCCGAGCCGCTGGCGGCGTCCGACCCATTGGAG
>WHSM01000442.1 GCA_009380105.1 Micromonosporaceae bacterium | reverse complement strand
GTGAAGCAACGAGTTATCGATACACCGTGACCGGAAGCGCGGGTTAGGCGAAGAGGGTTGGGAGGGTGCCTCTGTGAGCTTCGCGTAGCTCGGCCAGTGGGATAGAGAACTGGTCTGTGAGCTGGAGGGCGTGACCTGCCGGGTCCGCTGCTCCGATCTGGACGTACGGCACGCCGTGCTCCTCACAGAGCGCGGCCAGCGTCGCGAGGTTCTCTGAAGGCACTGACACCAGCGCCCGTCCGGCCGACTCCGAGAAGAGATAGCCGCACGGGTCGTCGGCGAACTCGCTGGGCGCCGTGACCGCCGCGCCCACCCCGTTGCGCAGACAGGCCTCGACCAGGCCCTGCGCCAGCCCGCCGTCGGACAGGTCGTGCGCCGACGAGAGCAGCCCCTGTGCGGCCGCCGCGACGAGCGCGGCGCCGAGCCGCTGCTCCGCGGCGAGATCGACCTCGGGCGGGGTGCCGCCGAGGTGGTCGTGCATCACCCACGCCCATTCGGAGCCGGACAGCTCGATCCGGGTCTCGCCCAGCACCAGCACCGCGTCGGCGGCGTCGCGGAAGCCCATCGGGATCCGCCGGCGCACGTCGTCGATCAAGCCCAGCACGCCCACCACCGGGGTCGGGTGGATCGCCACGTTGCCGGTCTGGTTGTAGAAGCTGACGTTGCCACCGGTGACCGGGATGCCCAACTCCGCGCAGCCGTCGGCCAGGCCGCGGATCGCCTCCGCGAACTGCCACATCACCGCCGGGTCTTCGGGACTGCCGAAGTTCGCGCAGTTGGTGACGGCGATCGGCGTCGCGCCGCTGACGGCCACGTTCCGGTACGCCTCGGCCAGCGCCAGCTTCGTCCCGTGGTACGGGTCGAGCCTGGCGTGCCGGCCGTTGCCGTCGACGGAGAGCGCGACACCGAGGTGCGAGGTCTCGTCGAGGCGGATCATCCCGGCGTCCTCGGGCTGGGCGAGCACTGTGTTGCCGAGCACGTAGCGGTCGTACTGCTCGGTGACCCAGGTTTTGTCGCACAGGTTCGAGCTGGCTGCCATCTCCAGCACGGTCTCGCGCAGGTCGTCCGGGGTCTCGGGGCGGGGCAGTGTCTCCGCCCGGTCGGCCTGGATCAGCGGCTGATCCGACGGCTCGCGCAACGGCCTGGCGTACACCGGTCCGTCATCGGCGAGGCTGCCCGGCGGGACGTCAACCACAGGGACGCCATGCCAGGTGATCACGAGTCGCCCGCCGACAGAGTTGTCGGTCTCGGAAGGCCCGTCGGTGACCTCGCCGATCGCGGTCGCGAGCACACCCCACTTCGACGCCACGGCGAGCACCGCGTCGAGCTTGGACGGCTCCACGATCAGGAGCATCCGCTCCTGGGACTCGCTGGCGAGCACCTCGTGCGGCTCCATCGACGGCTCGCGCAGCGGCACCCGCTCCAGTTGCACCCGCATCCCGGTGCCGGCGGCCGATGCGGTCTCCGACAGCGCGCACGTCAGGCCGGCGCCGCCGAGGTCCTGAATCCCGACGATCAGGCCGGCGTCGTACAACTCAAGGCAGCTCTCGATGAGCAGCTTCTCGGTGAACGGGTCCCCGACCTGCACACTCGGGCGGCGGGCGTCCGAGGCGTCGTCGAACGTGGCGCTGGCCAGCACCGACACCCCGCCGATGCCGTCGCGGCCGGTCTTCGCGCCGAGCAGCACCACGATGTTGCCGGGGCCGCTGGCGGCCTTGTTCTGCAGCCGGTCCACCGGCAGCACGCCGATGCAGAGCGCGTTGACCAGCGGGTTGCCCTGGTAGCAGGGGTCGAATACGACTTCGCCGCCGATGTTCGGCAGGCCGAGGCAGTTGCCGTACCCGCCGATGCCGGCGACCACGCCGGGCAGCACGCGCTTGGTGTCGGGGTGGGCGGCGTCGCCGAAGCGCAGCGGGTCCATCACGGCGATCGGCCGGGCGCCCATCGCGAGGATGTCGCGGACGATGCCGCCGACGCCGGTGGCCGCGCCCTGGTGCGGCTCCACGAAGCTCGGGTGGTTGTGGCTCTCCACTTTGAACGTGACGGCGAGGTCGTCGCTGACCTGGACCACGCCGGCGTTCTCACCGATGCCGGCGAGCAGGCGCTCGCTCGGCGGCGCTTTCTCGCCGAACTGGCGGAGATGGATCTTGCTTGACTTGTACGAGCAGTGCTCGCTCCACATGATCGAGTACATCGCCAGCTCGGACTGTGTGGGGCGGCGTCCGAGGATCTTGCCGATGTTCTCGTACTCCTCGTCGCGGAGGCCCAGACCGGCGTACGGCTGCGACTGGTCCGGCGTCGCGGCGGCGTGCCCCACGGAGTCCATCCGCGGCAGCTCCTCTGTCGCCGCTTCGGCCTGAGCCCTGTGCGCGGTCTCCGTCACTAGCGCACTCCCGCCTGCTGTCCCAGGTACGTCAGCACCGACGTGAAGATCGGCAGGCCGTCGGCCCCTGTGCCGGTGAGCGCCTCGACGGCGTGCTCGGGGTGCGGCATCATGCCGACGACGTTGCCGGCCGGGTTCGTGACGCCGGCGATGTCGCGCTGCGAGCCGTTGGGGCTGCCGCCGACGTACCGGGCGATCACGCGACCCTCGGCCTCCAACTCGTCCAGGGTCCGGTCGTCGGCGACGAAGCAGCCGTCGATGTTCTTGACCGGGATGACGATCTCCTGATCCTGGGCGTACGCGTTGGTCCACGCGGTCTTGTTGTTGACCACCTGCAGGCCCTGCGGCCGGCACCGGAAGTGCAGGTGGCTGTTGCGGGTCAGCGCGCCCGGCAGCAGGTGCGCCTCGCAGAGGATCTGGAACCCGTTGCAGATGCCGAGCACCGGCAGCCCGCCGTTCGCGGCGTCGATGATCGACTCCATCACGGGGGCGAACCTGGCGATCGCGCCGGCCCGCAGATAGTCCCCGTACGAGAAGCCGCCCGGCAGGATCACGGCCTGCACGCCGTGCAGGTCCGCCTCGTCGTGCCACAGCGCGACCGGCTCGGCCCCGCCGAGCCGCACCGCGCGGAGCGCGTCCCGGTCGTCCAGCGACCCGGGGAAGGTGACGACGCCGACTCTCACGCCGGCTGCTCTTCCGGGGTCGCCTCCGCGCCGGCTGAGGCATCGTCCTCCACGCGCACCGTGAAGTCCTCGATCACCAGGTTGGCGAGCAGCTTGTCGGCGATCAGGCGAGCCGCTTCGAGATCCGGCTCGCCTTCGAAATCGATCTCGATCCGCTTGCCGATCCGTACCGATGTCACGCCCGATACGCCCAGCCGGGGCAGGGCGCTCGCAACCGCCTCGCCTTGTGGATCGAGAATCTCGGGCTTGAGCATGACGTCCACAACGACGCGGGCCACGCTGAGCTCCTGTCGGGTGATGTCCCAGGTCAGATTGCCTGCTAAAGCGTACCGCCCGAGTCGGG
>WHSM01000390.1 GCA_009380105.1 Micromonosporaceae bacterium | reverse complement strand
GTCGCGGCCGGTCCAGCGGAACGTGCGCACGCACAGCGCCAGGCCGACGACCACCCACGCGCCGAGGATCAGCGCGACCCGGCCCAGCTCCCAACTTCCGGCGGCCTCGTGCGCGGCGTACGAGTCCGGCAGGAACACCGCGCGCATCCCCTGGGTCATCCACTTCAACGGGAAGATCGCCGCGATCTGCTGCATCCAGCCGGGCAGTTGCGTGAAGACGAAGAACACGCCGGAGATGAACTGCAGACCGAGCGCCACCGGCGTGACCAGGGCCGGCGCCCGCCTGCCTTCCCGGGGCAGCGACGAGAACGCGATCCCGCACAACGTGCACGCCGCGATGCCGAGCACGCTCACCCAGGCCAGGGTGAGCCACCGGTCGAAGCTCGTCGGCAGGCGCACGTCGTAGAAGATCGACGCGACAGTCAGCAGCAGCGCGATCTCGACCAGGCCGGTGACCAGCACCATGATGATCTTGCCGAGGAAGTACGACGAGCGCGGCATCGGCGTGCCCGCTAGCCGCTTGAGCACCCCACGGTCGCGTTCGATCGGGATCTGGATCGCGAGCGTCTGGAAGCTGGTGGAGAGCAGGCCGGCCGCGATCATCCCGGCGACGAAGTACTGCACGAAGCTGACCCCGGCGGCGATCGGGAAATGGAAGATCGAGCCGAAGATCATCAGCAGCATCACCGGGAACAGGAACGAGAAGACCATCGACTCCCGGCTGCGGAAGAACTGCAGCAGCTCCAGTCGCCCCCGCACCAGGCCGATCCGGAGCGCCGGCAGCACTCCTACGGTGGGGCGAGCCGGTCGGGTCGTCGCCTGGATGGACGTCACGCTTCCTCTTCGTCGCCGGTGACCCCTGCCGCCGCGCCGTCTCCGATCATCGCCAGGTAGACGTCTTCGAGCGTCGGCCGCGTCACCGTGAGCCCCGGGATGTCGCCGTCGTGGCGCGCCGCCAGCTCGGTGACGACCTGGGTCGGATTGTCGGCGCGGATCTCCTGCGGGCCGTCGTCGCAGTGCCAGCGGACTGCCGCCGGCTCCTTGTCCCGGCCGCCCAGCGTGGCGGGGGCGCCCACGTCGATGATCCGGCCGTGGTTGATCACCGCGACCCGGTCGGCCAACGCTTCCGCTTCGTGCAGGTAGTGCGTCGTGAGCAGGATCGTCGTGCCGCCCGCGGTCAGGCCGCTCACCAGGTCCCAGAAGTCCCGGCGGGCCTGCGGGTCGAAGCCGGTCGTCGGCTCGTCCAGGAACAGCAGCTCAGGACGTCCGATGATCGACAGCGCCACGTCGAGGCGGCGCCGCTGGCCGCCCGAGAGCGTCTTGGCGCGGGCGCCCCGCTTCTCCGACAGGCCCACCCGTTCGACCACCGCGTCCGGGTCGTCGGCGCGCGGGTAGTACGTCGCGAAGTGCCGCACCACCTCCGCGACACTCAGCTCCTCGAACTCGCCGGTGGACTGCAGCACGATGCCGATCCGGGCGCGCCACTCGGAGTCGGCGTGCCGCGGGTCCGCGCCGAGCACCGACACCTCGCCGCCGTCGCGGCGCCGGAACCCCTCCAGGATCTCCACGGTCGTGGTCTTGCCAGCGCCGTTGGGCCCCAGCAGGGAGAACACCTCGCCGTGGGAGACCTGCAGGTCGATCCCGTCCACAGCGGGTTTTCCTTGGTACGACTTGCGCAGCCCTCGCACGGAGATCGCGAGGTCGGGGTCGCCGGCGGACGTCATGCCGTCCAGACTGCCGCACGCCGATTCCCGCTCGCCGACGACCCCCGCGCCGGCACCGCTGCCCTGGCAGCGCCGCGGACCTGGCAGCGCCGCCGCCATGGGCCGGACGGCGGCGCGCAACTGCCTGGGGAAAGCGCTTGCCGTAGGTAAGTGACGTCTGTTTGACTCTCAGCGTCGGGAAGTTTCGCACCACCGAGGAGAGTCCGTGGAAATCAGCCGCCGCAGCCTGCTCTCACTCCTGCCCGCCGCGGGCCTGTCCACGGTGTTCACGCCGGGACGGGCGAGCGCCGACCCCGGCGCCGACCGGGCCCGGCTCCTGGCCAACACGGTGGCGATCTTCGCCGGCGCCGCCGGCTCCAACGCCCGACCCGAGGTCGCCGCGAAGCTGGCCGCCATCGACGGGACCGCGCGGACCTGGCTCGCGCGGATGGACGCGGCCGGCGACGGCGAGCTGTTCTCCGGTGTGCCACTCGGGTCCAGCGACCCCAACCTGAGCGCATCCTTCCGACACCTGTACGAGATCGCGCTCGCCACCCGCGCGCCGGGAGGGGACCTGCACGGCGACGCCGACGCGCAGCGTCGCGTGGTCGACGGGCTGGTCTGGCTGCACGAGCACTACTACGGCGACCAGTCGGCCGGCTACTACGGCAACTGGTTCCACTGGGAGATCGGCATCTCTGCCCAGGTCAGCAAGACCCTCGTGCTCCTGGCCGACGTTGTGGAGCCGGCACTGGTCCAGACCTACGTCGCCTCGATGGACGCGTACCTCCGCAACGGCAAGGACGGGGACGTCGACCTCGACTCGCGCTTCCACACCGGCGCCAACCTGGCCGACATCACCACCAACCGGATTCTGCAAGGCGCGCTGCTCGGCGACGACGCGCGGATCCGCAAGGCGCTCGGCGACCAGCTGACGGTGTTCGCCACCATCGACCCGTACCAGCTCAAACACGGCGTCACCGACGGCTACTACGCCGACGGCTCTTTCATCCAGCACCACTCGGTCGCCTACACCGGCTCGTATGGCAAGGGCCTGCTGACCCGCGTGGTGCAGACGCTCAAGATTCTCGACGGCACGGGTTACGCCAACGCCGACGCCCTGGCGCCGGTCGTGCAGCGCTGGGTCAGGGACGGGTTCGCGCCCCTGATCTTCGAGGGCTGGATGATGGAGATCGTCAAGGGCCGGGCGGTGTCGCGGACGACCACCGGGTACGCCGACGTCGCCGTGGTGGTCGAGGCGCTCGTCGACCTGTCGGACTACGCGGCCGGCGATGACGCCGCGGCCCTGAAGAGCTACGTCAAGTTCATCCGGTCCACCTCGCGGGCCGCGCTCAACCCGACCAGTTTCACCTCGCCGGTCAGCATCGTCCGTTACGCGGACATCATCGGCGACGGCTCGATCACGCCGGCGGATCTCAACCCGGCCTCACGCAGCGTCGCGTTCAATGCCATGGACAAGAACGTCCACCGCCGCTCGGGTTACGCGTTCGCGCTGGCGCGCAGCTCGGACCGGATCAGCAAGTACGAGTACATGAACGGCGAGAACCAGATGCCGTGGTTCCAGGGCGACGGGGCGTACTACCTCTACCTGTCCGGGCAGGACCAGACCCAGGCGTTCGGCGTCGACTACTACACCACGGTGTCGCCGTACGGACTGGCCGGGGTCACAGCGCCCGTGGAGCAGCGCAAGACGATCTCCGAGCTGTACGGCACGTTCTACTACGACAACCCGGACCATCCACTGGAGTTCACGCCGTCGTCGGAGTCGCAGAACACGTACGTCTACTTCCCGCGCGGGACCAACCGTCACTCCGGCGGCGCTGTCCTGGGGGCGTACGGCGCCGCCGGGCTGGTCCAGTCCAGCGACGTCGGACACGCCCACAAGCAGGAAGGGCTGCTGCCCGACGACTTCGTGGTGTACCGGAACGCGACGGCGACCAAGTCGTGGTTCATGCTGGACGACGAGATCGTCGTGCTGGCCGCTGGCGTCGGCGACCCCGCCGGCCGGGCAGTGACCACGACGGTCGACGCTCGGGCCGCCGTCCCGTCGGATCAAATCGCGATCACCGGCGCGCTGCGGGACGGCAGCGCCTGGTCCGGCGCAGGCTCCGGGGACCTGCGCTGGCTGCGCTACGCCAACCGGAGCCAGGGCACTGCTGTCGGGTACGTGTTCCTCGATTCCCCACGGGTGAGGGTCGCGCTGGAGGAGGTCACGCGCAGCCGCCGGGTCGTCCGGGCCTCGAACCCGGACACCATGGTGACCCGGAACGTCTTCGGGGTCACGATCGACCACGCGGCGGGAGCCGCGCCGTCGTCACTGGCGTACGCGCTGGCGCCGAACGCCGAGGAGGGCCAGCTGAGGTCGTACCAGAACGGGCCTTTGACCGTGTTGGCGAACAACCCGCGGGTGCAGGCCGTCAAGCACACCGGCCTGGGGCTGACCGCCGCCAACGTGTTCGCG
>WHSM01000118.1 GCA_009380105.1 Micromonosporaceae bacterium | reverse complement strand
GATCCTGTCCGAAGACCTCTGCCAGAAGCTGGCCGGCAGGGCGATCAACATCCACCACTCGTTCCTGCCGAGCTTCAAGGGCGGCAAGCCCTATCACCAGGCGTACGAGCACGGCGTGAAGTTGATCGGAGCCACAGCGCACTACGTGACGGCCGACCTGGACGAGGGGCCGATCATCGAGCAGGAGGTCGCGCGGGTCGATCACGCCCACACCGTGGACCAATTGGTGGCGGTCGGACGCGACACCGAGGCACTGGTGCTGGCACGCGCGGTCACCTGGCACCTAGAACACCGAGTAATCCTGAACGGCGCCAAAACGGTCGTCTTCCGCTAACCCGAGCGCACCCCCACTCCGCGCCCACGGTTTATCGATAACTCGCTGCTTCAGGGATACCCCCCACCCGTATGGTAAGGTCCCCCTCATACCCCTTGGGGGTATCCTGGTAGGTCGGATGAAGGGGACGACGTCGTGAACACGACGACCAAGCTCGGCGCCTTCGCGCTCGCGGCGGTCTTCGGCGCCACGTACGCGACCGGAGTCCTCGCCGGGCCCATCGGCGCCGGCGCGACCCAGCCACCAACCGGGCGAGTCCGATCACGAGCCGGGCGGGCAGAGGGCCGGGCCGGCTACGAGGTCGCCATCGACGGCGGTGATGGTGACGGACACGGCGACTGAGCGCAGACTGGTCTGTGAAGGAGGAGACACCGTATGAAGAGCCCGGTGACTGCCGAAGCTGAGAGCACCGCCGGCGACCCGCGACAGGCGGAGTTGCTGATCGGCGGCATGACCTGCGCGTCCTGCGCCGCCCGGATCGAGAAGAAGCTCAACCGGATGGACGGCGTGACCGCCACCGTCAACTACGCCACAGAGAAGGCGAAGGTCAGCTACGACCCGAGCCTGAAGCTGGAGGACCTGATCGCGACGGTGGAGCAGGTCGGGTACACGGCCGAGCCGCCGGCGCCGCCCGCCAGCGAGCCCGGGTCCGAGTCCGAGGCGTTCGGGGAGACCTCCCGGGAGGACCGGGCGCTGCTCGCGCTGCGCAACCGGGTGCTCGTCAGCGCGGTCCTCTCCGCCCCTGTGGTGCTGCTCGCGATGTTCTCGGCGCTGCAGTTCACCTACTGGCAGTGGGCTTCGCTAGCGCTTGCCGCGCCCGTGGTGATCTGGGGCGCGTGGCCGTTCCACGTCGCGGCCTGGAAGAACCTGCGCAACGCCGCCGCCACCATGGACACGCTGATCTCGGTCGGCACGTTGGCCGCGTTCGGCTGGTCGCTGTACGCGCTGTTCCTCGGCACAGCCGGCGAGCCCGGCATGACACACCCGTTCCGGCTCACCGTGGAGCGCGGCGACGGCGCCGGCAACATCTACCTCGAGGTCGCGGCCGGCGTGACCACGTTCATCCTGCTCGGGAAGTACTTCGAGCACCGCGCCAAGCGCCGGGCCGGGGCCGCGCTGCGGGCCCTGCTGGAGCTGGGCGCCAAAGACGTCGCGGTGGTACGGGACGGAGTCGAGACCCGGATCCCGGTCGAGCAACTCGCGGTCGGGGACCGGTTCGTCGTCCGCCCCGGCGAGAAGATCGCCACCGACGGCGTCGTGGCCGAAGGCACGTCGGCCATCGACGCCAGCCTGCTCACCGGCGAGTCCGTGCCCGTCGAGGTCGGCCCGGGCGACGCGGTCACCGGCGCGACCGTCAACGTCGGCGGCCGGCTGCTGGTCCAGGCGACCCGGGTCGGCGCGGACACCCAGCTCGCGCAGATGGCCCGGCTGGTGGAGGACGCGCAGAACGGCAAAGCCCCGGTGCAGCGGCTCGCCGACCGGATCTCGGCGGTGTTCGTGCCGGCGGTGATCGCGCTCGCGGTGGGTGCTCTCGGCTTCTGGCTGGCCGCCGGCGGGTCGTCGGCGGCCGGGTTCACCGCCGCCGTCGCGGTGCTGATCATCGCCTGCCCGTGCGCCCTGGGCCTGGCGACGCCGACCGCGCTGATGGTCGGCGCCGGTCGCGGCGCCCAGCTCGGCATCATCATCAAGGGCCCTGAGGTGCTGGAGTCGACCCGGCGCGTGGACACGATCGTCCTGGACAAGACGGGCACGGTCACCACCGGCACGATGTCGCTGCACGACGTGGTCGCGGCCAGGGGCGAAGATCAAAACCAGGTTCTGCGGTACGCCGGCGCCGTCGAGTCCGCCTCCGAGCACCCGATCGCGCGGGCCATCGCGTCCGCGGCGACCGAGGCCGGCGACACCGAAGCGGCGGCCCCCGCGGCCGGGGCGCTGCCGGTCGTCACTGACTTCGTCAGCCTCACCGGACTCGGGGTGCGGGGCACGGTGGAGGGCCACGACGTGGTGGTCGGCCGGCCGAGTCTGCTCGCCGACCACGGCCTGGCGCTGCCGGACGAGCTGGCCGAGGCGCAGCGGGAAGCGGCCGCGCGGGGTCGCACCGTGGTCGCGATCGGCTGGGACGGCGGCGCACGTGGCCTGCTGGTCGTGGCCGACACGATCAAGCCGACGTCGGCCGAGGCGATCGCGCAGTTGCGCCGGCTCGGCCTGACTCCGGTGCTGCTCACGGGCGACAACGAGGCTGTGGCCCGCGCGGTGGCCGCCGAGGTCGGCATCGCGGGCCCGGACGACGACAGCGGCGGCCAGGTCATCGCCGACGTGCTCCCGGCCGACAAGGTGGACGTGGTCAAGCGGCTGCAGAGCGAAGGCAGGGTCGTGGCGATGGCCGGCGATGGGGTGAACGACGCCGCCGCGCTCGCCCAGGCCGACCTCGGGCTCGCGATGGGCACCGGGGCCGACGTGGCGATCGAGGCGTCCGACCTCACCCTGGTGCGCGGCGACCTCACTGGCGCCGTGGACGCGCTGCGCCTGAGCCGCCGCACCCTCGCCACGATCAAGGGGAACCTGTTCTGGGCGTTCGCATACAACGTGGCGGCCCTGCCCATCGCCGCGGCCGGGCTGCTCAATCCGATGCTGGCCGGCGCCGCGATGGCGTTCTCGTCGGTGTTCGTGGTCGGCAACAGCCTCCGCCTACGCCGCTTCCGGGTGGGGCGGAGCGGCTAGGCTCGATAGCTATGAGTGACGACGAAGAGCTGGTCGTCAAGCCTCCGCAGAAGCACGCCGCCGGGTTGCCCGCCGTGAGGACGTCGGTTTCGCACGCGTACAAACACATGGGTCTGCGCCGCGGTGTGACCGCCTTGCGCCTTGTGAACCAGACCGAGGGGTTCGACTGCCCCGGCTGCGCCTGGCCGGAGCCGGGCAAACGTCACGTCGCCGAGTTCTGTGAGAACGGCGTCAAGGCTGTGGCCGAGGAGGCCACCAACCGCACCGTCGACACCGGGTTCTTCCGGGCCCACCCGATCGACGACCTCGCGAAACGATCCGGGTACTGGCTGGGTCAGCAGGGCCGGCTGACCCGCCCGATGTTCAAGGACTCAGACGACGACCGGTACCGCCCGGTCTCCTGGCAGGACGCCATCGAGATCCTGGCGTCGGAGCTGAGGAGCCTCGACGACCCCGACGAGGCCGTCTTCTACACGTCCGGGCGGACCAGCAACGAGGCCGCGTTCGCGTATCAGCTCTTCGTCCGCAAGTACGGCACCAACAACCTGCCCGACTGCTCGAACATGTGCCACGAGTCCAGTGGCACGGCGCTGACCGAGACCATCGGCGTCAGCAAGGGCAGCGTCACCCTCGAAGACGTCGACCAGGCCGACCTGATCTTCGTGGTGGGGCAGAACCCCGGCACCAACCACCCGCGGATGCTCACCGCGCTGGAGCGCGCCAAGCGCAACGGCGCCCAGATCGTGGCCGTGAACCCGCTGCCCGAGGCGGGGTTGCTGCGGTTCAAGAACCCGCAGCGCGTGTCCGGCCTGATCGGCCGGGGCACTGCGCTGGCGGACCTGCACCTCCACATCCGGGTCAACGGCGACCTGGCCCTGTTCCGGGCGTTGAATCAGCTGCTGTTGCAAGCCGACGTCGCCGAGCCCGGCTCCGTGCTGGACCAGGGCTTCATCGAGCGTCACACCGACCGGTTCGAGCGGTTCACCGAAGACGCTCTCCTGACCTCGTGGCCGGACGTGGAAGCGGCGACCGGGCTCACCGCGGAGGAGATCGGCGCCGCGCACCGGATGGTGCTGGAGTCCAAACGGATCATCGTGTGCTGGGCGATGGGACTCACCCAGCACCGCAACGCGGTCGCTACGATCCGCGAAGTGGTCAACTTCCTGCTGCTGCGCGGCAATATCGGCCGCCCTGGCGCGGGCGTGTGCCCGGTGCGCGGCCACAGCAACGTGCAGGGCGACCGCACGATGGGCATCTACGAGAAGCCGCCGGCGTGGATCGACGCCCTGGGCAGGGAGTTCGAGTTCGCGCCGCCGACCGACGTCGGCTTGGACACGGTGAACGCGATCCGCGCGATCCGGGCCGGCCGGGTCAAGGTGTTCGTCGGTCTCGGCGGCAACTTCGTGAGCGCGACGCCTGACACCGAGGTCACCGAGGCGGCGATGCGGAAGTGCCGCCTCACGGTGCAGATCTCCACCAAGCTGAACCGTTCGCACGTGGTCACCGGCGAGCGGGCGCTGATCCTGCCGACTCTCGGCCGCACCGACCGGGACCTGCGTGCGGGTCTGGAGCAGGTGGTGTCGGTGGAGGACTCGATGGGCATCGTGCACGCCTCGCGGGGTGTGCTGGAGCCGCCGTCCGGGAGCCTGTTCTCCGAGGTCGCGATCATCTGCAGGCTGGCCCGCGCGGTGCTCGACGAGAACCAGCCGTGGCGGGAGTTCGAGTCGGACTACGCCACGATCCGGGATCGGATCGAGGCTGTGGTGCCGGGGTTCAAGAACTACAACCGCAGGCTGGCCGAGCCTGGCGGTTTCACGTTGCCGCACGCGCCGCGGGACCGGCGTTCTTTTCCCACGAGTACGGGCAGAGCGCAGTTCACCGTGAATCCGCTGGAGGTGCTCCGGGTGCCGCCGGGTCGGCTGATCCTGCAGACGATCCGCTCGCACGACCAGTACAACACCACGATCTACGGCAACGACGACCGTTACCGGGGCATCCGCAACGGACGCCGGGTGGTGCTGGTGAACCGCGCCGACCTGGCGGAGCTGGGCATCGCCGACGGCGAGCTGGTCGACCTGGTCAGCGAATGGGTCGACGGCGTCGAGCGGCGGGCGCAGCGGTTCCACGCGGTGGAGTACCCGACGGCGCGGGGCTGCTGCGCGGCGTACTTCCCGGAGACGAACGTGCTGGTGCCGTTGGACAGCACCGCCGAGGGCAGCAACACTCCGACCTCGAAGTCGGTGATCGTGCGGCTGGAGCCAGCGGGCGGCGCGTAGGCTTCCGATCTATGCCGTTCACCGTCGTTTCCGGACATTTCCGTCTCGTCGGTCGCACACCTGCGGGCCGCCCCAACGTCTTCCCGCGCCGCGCGACCCCCTGATCGCGCCAGGGCCGGCGGGCAGGGTCAGGGGAGTAGGGCTAGTTGGCGGCCCTGGGCTACCAGGGCGCCCTTGGAGTCCCAGACCTCGAAGTCTTCTTCGTGGTAGCCGTCGATCAGGTAGCTGGTGCGCACCCGGCACGCCAGCCAGCCCGGCGCCGGCCGGGCCCGCAGATGCGTGGTCAGCTCGATGGTCGAGGACGCGTACTCGCCGAGCTCCACCACTGCCGGCGCCGCCGCGTCCACGATCGACGGCAGACACAGGGTGTCGGGCTCGCGACCGTCCTTGAACCGGGCCCAGAACTCCATCCGCGGACTCCCCGACGGCGCGCCCCGCGACCAGCCCGGCGGCTCCGCGAAGCGGTACTCGAACCGGTCCGCGATCGTCAGCCCCGGAATCGACAGGCCGCCGGTCGCGTCCACGCAGTCCTCCGGCGCCGGCAGCTTCGGCGCCTCCGCGAACATCTCGGTGCGCCCGGACGCCGCCCCGAGGTCCGCGAAGTTCGCGACGACGCGCACGGTCTCCTTGCCGGCCTGGGTCAGCCGCGCCTCGGCAGTGGCGATCCGCCGGCCGACGCGCACCGCCTCCGCGTGCAACTCCGCCGGCCCGGCCACGCCCCGGCGCAGGAAGAACGCCGAGACCACGAGTGGATCGGGGTGCCCGTCGGCGTGCCGCGCCACCTCGTCGCGCAGCGCCCGCACGCAGATCCCGAGCAGGTAGCCGCCGTTGGCGCCGCCGCCCAGCGCCGACCACCGGTCGGTGACGGTCGCCGCATACCGGCGGCCGCCCGCGGGATGGTCGCCGAGCAACTCGACGGCCGTGTCGACGTCGTACTCGTGGCCGGTCATTGGTCGTTCCCTTCAGCGGCGCCGGTCTGACGGTGTGTCACACTGCCCCAGCATCACTGCCAGATCGACGCCCAGCGCTGCCAACCACTGCCAGTCGGCTGAGATCTCCCGCACATCAGCGACGCCCGCAGCCCCCAGAACACAGCGGGTCTGGCTCCGTACCCCCTGATCTGGCACGATCCCGACCAACCCACCGCAACGGCCCAACGGCGAAGGGGCGGCGATGAGCGGTCTGACACGTCGAGCGATGTTGTGGTGCGGGGCGTTGCTGGCCTCCAGCGCCGCGATGGTGACCGGACGGGCGGCGAGCGCCGAGCCGGCGGGCACAGCCCCGGCCCCGGCCTCGGCCTCGGCCTCGGACGAGACGATCACCTTCACGCTCACCGTCGCGGGTCTTGGCGACTACCACTACCTGCCGTTCCAGGTGCCCGAGGGTGTGAACCGGGTGGCGGTGTCGATGACGAAGTCACGCGACGCGTCCATCGGGATCGGGCTGTTCGACCAGCGCGGCGCCGACTATGGCTCGCCGGGGTTCCGCGGCGTGTACGGGGCCGAGGCCAGCTCCTTCTTCGTGGCCGCCCACGAGGCGTCCTGGGCGTTCCGCGCGGGCCGCATCGAGCCGGGAACCTGGACCGTCGTGGTGCCGGTGTTCCAGGCGCCCGCCCCCACGACGCTCACGATCACGGTGACGCTCAGCTTCGGGCGGCAGCGTCCCGAGGCCGAGCTCGGCCCGGAGCAGTCAGTGGTGCGCGACCAGCCCGGCTGGTACCGCGGCGACCTGCACAACCACACCGTCGAGTCGTCGGACGCCCGCGCCTCCGGCAGCGCCATGACGCCGGCCGAGTACGCCGCCGCGATGACCCGCGCGGGTCTCGACTTCGTGAGTCTCACCGACCACAACGTCACCACCGCCAACGACGCGCTGGCCCGGGCCGCCGGGGACGCGGACGTGCTGCTCATCGGCGGCGAGGAGATGACCAACTGGTTCCACGGGCACGCGACCGTCACCGGCCTCGCCCCCGGCGAGTGGATCGACTGGCGGCAGCGTCCGGCCGCGGTCCCGCTGCGTCAGCACGAACGTCGCATCGACGCGTTCTTCGCCGACGTGCGGCGCCGCGACGTCTACGTGTCCGCCGCGCATCCCATGGCCGGGCACCTGTCGTGGCAGTTCCTCGCCGAAGGAGTCGCCGACCCGTCGCTGCTGCCGGACGGGCTGGAGGTGTGGAACGGTCCGTACCAGCCGGACGACGAGGCGACGTTGGCCGCGTGGGACAAGCTGCTGCGCGCCGGACACCGGGTCTTCGGCAACGGCGGCAGCGACCTGCACGGCGTCGCGAACCCCGCCGCGTCCGCGCTCGGCGCGCCCACGACCGTGGTGTACGCGGACACGCTCTCCCGCCGTGGCGTCGTGGCCGCGCTGCGAGCCGGGCGCAGCTTCATCACCTCGGCGCCGGACGGGCCGGAGCTGTACCTGTCGGCGTCTGGCCCGGACGGGCAGGAGGCGATGGTCGGCGGCGAGGTGCGCGGCGCGGCGTCGGATTCGGTCGTTGTTTCTGTGTTGGTACGCCGCGGAGCCGGCCGCACCCTCCTGGTCCGCCGGGACGGGGCGATCGTGTCGGCCGCGCCGATCACGTCCGATGAGCAGACAGTGCGGACGTCACAGCCGATCGGCGCCGGCGGCTATATGCGGGTCGAGCTGCGCGAGGCGCCCAGCATCGACCCCGGCGACCCCACGGCAGGCAAAGCCGGCATGGCCGCCCTCACCAACCCGGTCTTCCTGATCCGCCACTAGCCAGCAGGGCGCGCCTGAGACCCCTCGGGTTAGAAGTCGAAGCGGAGCATGCTTGCCCAGGCCCAGCGTTGCTTGTACGTGTCGATCAGCTCGCCGTGCCGGCTGGTCCACGGGTCGTAGACCCGTCCGTCCTTGACCACGACCTCGTGGGTCGACCAGTTCGGGTTGTAGCCGCTGAACGGGCCCAACGCCGTGGTCCCGATGCGCGGATACGGCTTGATGGTCTTGATCTCGCCACCGATCTTGTCCTGGATGTCCTTCACCCGGCTGCGGCAGTCGCGCTGGTCGTTGGTGATCTCCGTGAGCTGGCACGGCTTCCAGCCAGAGCCGAGGTCGCCTTCCTGGTGCCGCTCCCACGGGATCTCGCCGTCCTCGGCGCGCTCGAGTTCGGCTTTGAGGTCGTCGAACAGCTTCTTGAGATCGGCCTCCACCATGGCCTTGGCCACGGCCCTCATGGTCGCCCGGATCTCGTGCCGGCCGGGCGAGAGCGTGTACGTGGCGCGGCACTTGAACGTGGCTTTGGTGTTCGGGTCCATCTTCTTCGTCTGCTTGCAGGTCTTGATCTTCCGGTTGTTCAGCAGCATGGTGATCGACACCAGCGCGTACACCGGCTGCTTGACCTCCAGGTGCGAGTTGCTGGACGAGACCTCGTTGCGGACCGTGATGTTCGCGGTGCAGGCGCTGTTGCCGCACGGCTTGAGCGTGCCCTGGCTGTCCAGTTGGAAGTCGATCTCGGAGTCGATGGAGTTCTTCAGCTCACCGACCCGCTTCTTGAACTCCTTGACCAGCGCGGCCGCCTCTTTGGCGGTCAGGCCGCTGAGGTCGAACTCGAACTCCCGGTCCGCGGGCGCGTACGCCGGCACGATCTGGCCGCCGGAGCCGCCGCCTTGGCCGCTCGCTGTCGGGCTGGGGCTCGGGCTGGCCTCGGACTTCTTGTTGACGATCCGCACGATCCGCTTCGGGTCCGCGGTGGTGATGTAGGCCGTCGCCATCGGAGTGACGACCTCACGCACCTCGACGTCGTCGAGTGTGGTGGTCGTGCCGCCGCTGACCTCGTTCCGGTCCACGGTCGCGGCCAGGTTCGCGCCGAGGAGTCCGGGGGCGAGCAGCAGCCGGAGGTCGATGCCGAGGTGGATGTCGCCGCGCACCTTCACCCACTGCTTGCCGTAGTCGCCGACGGTCTGACTCGGCGCGCCGCTGCTCTCCCAGTAGCTCTTGGCTGCCTTGAGGTACGTGCGGTCCCCGTTGCTGAGCACCTTCGCCTTGCCGTCACCGGTCTCAACTTCGGCCAGCAACCAGCCGCCGGAGGTGAGCTGCGCGGTGGTCGGCACCTCGTCGCCGCTGCCGTCGGTGTAGCTGCCCTCGTACCGCACCGCTGGGGCGCCGGCGAGCGCGAACGCGGCGTCGGTGAGCTCCTTGGACGCTGCTTTGGCGCGTCGAGCGGCCGGGTCGTCGATCGTCGCTGTGCCGTCCTCCCCGCCGCCGAGGGTGACGACCAGCAGAACGCCGATCAGCGCCAGCACCACGACCGAGGCGATCCCGGCGACCAGGAGCGCGGGGAACTTCCTGGACCCGCCCGGCCCGCCCGACCCGCCGGGCCCGCTGCCGCCAGGTCCGCCCGGCGGCGGGGATCCGAACTGATAGGGCCCGTAGGGAGCCTGCGGCGGCTGCGCGCCGTAGGGCGGCTGTCCTCCGTAGGGCGGCTGCCCTGCGTGGGGCTGCGGCGCGCCGTAGGGCTCCTGGGGCGGCGGCCCCGCGGGCTGTGGCGGATAGCCGGGCACCGGCTGACCGCCGAACTGGCCGCCCCACGTCTGCTCCCCGGGCTGCGGCTGCCCCCATGCGGCGTTGCCCTGGCCCTCGTACGGCTCCTGCCCTTGGCCGGGTCCGCCCAGATGTCCACCCATGCTCTGCCTCCCCGCCTGTCGGCGCCCGACTCGTCATCCTTGGCCAAGCCGAGGCTCCCCGGATCATATGGTGCTGTCACCGCCCGGGGTGGCGCACCCGCCTGCCGATCCGATGTCGCTAGGAGGGCTGGCTGGCCGTGAGATAGAGGGCGTAGACGGCGATGATGATCGCGAGGACCACGAACGCCGCCGCGGGGCGTGTGAGCGCCCACGCGACAGTGCGCAGCGTTGCCAGGGAGTGCTTCGTGGCGCGGTACTCCGTCCAGGCGCGGCTGGCCTTCTGAACCCGGCGGCCGGTGAGCCAACCGAACAGCAGTCCGCCGATGAGCGCCATCGCGATGAAGGTGGTCATGGGGTGTCTCCAGTGGTGCACGAGATACGAGCTGCCGGGCAGCGGCGGGTGTCGCGGAACCCAAAGTGCTGGCACCGTACGCCCGGATCGAGCCTGTGGCCAGGTTTATCGCCTGGTCGTGGGTGGGTCGGCCGCATTCGCCTTGATCGAGTACGGCCGTCCGGTGGAGACGGTAATGCACGTCTCGCAGACTCGGCCAGTCACGACTTCTGCGCCTGTGGATATCTGGCCGCGGGCTGTGGAAGCCGCCGCGCCCTGGCGGTCAAGGTGGGCCCCAATCCAACTGACCCCCCGTGACCGGTCCACCACTCGCTAGGGAGGTATGTCGGGTTAGCCACTTCCGATGCGGTGGTCCAATATGCATAATTCTCTATAACTCGGCACCAATACGATCATCTACCGCGCAGAGCTTGCTCAGCTCACCGGCCCCCGGACGTGACTGCGCAACGGAGGTGGCAGTCCGAGCAGTGACAAGCACCAGCCGTCGGTGACGGCGGTCGGCAGGCGGCACCGCGCTTGCCGGCCGATTCCGATCAGACGGCGCACCGAGGCCCGGCGCCGTCCGGAATGCCTCGGGGTTCCGGCTACCACCGGAACCACCCGGCCCCGGCCCCCGCCGGGACCTGTCGGGCGTCTCCCGCGTCACCACGCGTGGCGGCGTCCGGGCGTCGACTCCCCACGGCGCCGGCTGACACCGGCGTGACGGGGCGAGCCGCGCCGCGGCGCACGCGCACCGCCGCACCTGGTCGCCGAGTCCGTCGGACGCGTGACCCGAGCGCGTCCAAAGGAACCTGGGGAGGTTCTC
>WHSM01000103.1 GCA_009380105.1 Micromonosporaceae bacterium | reverse complement strand
GTTCTCGAACTTCTTGTCGTACGTCGGGAAGCCCAGGTACGTGAACGTCGAGTTCGGCTCCTCGATCAGTCGGTCGCCGTACGACGTGCGCGCCTCACCGACGTTGGCGGCCGGGATCGTGGTCATGACGTCGACCTCGCCGGACTGCAGCGCGGCCCAACCCGAGTCCTCGTCCTTGAAGATGTTGAAGGTGAGCTTGTCGAGCTTCGCCTTCGTGCCCGCGTAGTCGTCGTTGCGGACCGTCTTGATGATCTTGTCGTGCTCCCACTTGCCGTCCATCTTGAACGGCCCGTTGCCGATCGGCGACTCCTCACACGCCTTGACGTCGTCGAGGCATTCCTTCGCCATCGGGTAGAAGGCGGTGTAGCCGACCATCATGTTGAAGGCCTGGAACGGCTCCTTGAGGGTCACCTCGAAGGTGTAGTCGTCGACCTTCGACAGGCCCGTCATCTCCTTGGCCTTCGGCTCCTCGCCCTCCTTGGCGGCCTGGAGGTCCTCGTAGCCCTCGATCCGGTCCATGAAGTAGCTGTTGCCGTTGGCGTTAGGACCGTAGGCGACGAAATTCCACGCGTTGATGAAGGAGTCGGCGTTCACCGGCTCGTCGTTGTGGAACTTGTAGCCCTTCTTCAGCTTGATCGTCCAGACCGTCTGGTCGTCGGACTCGATGCTCTCGGCGATCTCGTTCGTCGGCTTGCCGTCGGCATCGTACTTGATCAGGCCGGAGTAGAGGTTCCGCAGGACGGTGCCGCCCTGAGTCTCGTTCGTGTTACCCGGGATCAGGTGCTCCGGCTCGCCCAGGTAGGCCTTGAGCTCGCCGCCGCCTTCCGGGGTCTCGGTGCCACCACCGCCACCACAGGCGCTGGCGAAGAGCGCCGCCACGACACCTATCGCGACGAGACGCATACTTTTCAATCCGCGCATGTACTGCCTCCCAAGGCGCTCGCGGAGTTACGTGAACTTGCCCTCACCCTTGCCCCTCGGGCAGGCGCGTGGAAGCTCCGTTACCCAGTCGATACGCAGACGGGACGCTGCCGAGACGGCTACAGCGCGCGACCGCCGCGTGCCAGCGGTGTGGCTCCCGCCGATCTGATGTGCCATACTGCACGGCGTGACACACAGCGCGCGGTTCTTTTTTTATGGCTACGGGATCCCGGCAGCCATAGGTCGCGCCTGAGCAACCACGACCGACAGCAGCCCCGGGTCCGCAGCCCGGGGTTTTGTGTTTCCCGGGCCCGCCCGAGGCGCCCACCCGAGGAGCATCGATGACCGCCCCAGCCACCCAGCCCGCCCCCACGGACAGCGCCACCGACCCCACCGACCCCACCGGCCACATCGCCGACCTGCGTGAACGCATTGACGAGATCGACACCGCGCTGATCGAGCTGTGGCAGGAGCGGGCCGCGTTGTCCCATCAGGTCGGGGCCGCCCGGCTCGCCGGCGGCGGCACCCGCCTCGTCCTCGCCCGGGAGCGGGAGATCCTCGACCGCTACCGCGCCGTCCTGGGCTCCGACGGCACCCAGCTCGGCCTGCTGGTCCTGCGCGCCGGGCGGGGCCCATTGTGAGCTTCGCGCCCTCCCCCGAACCGAGGCAGGACGTGCGCCGCGCGCTCGCCGTCTTCGCCCACCCGGACGACATCGACTTCGGCGCCTCAGGCGCCGTCGCCCACTGGGTGGACCAGGGCATCGAGGTGACCTACCTGCTCGTCACCAGAGGCGAGGCAGGCGGGTTCGACGACACGCCACGAGAGGAGATCCCACGGATCCGGGAGGCGGAGCAACGCTCCGCGGCCGCGGCCGTCGGCGTCTCCGACGTGGTGTTTCTCGACGGGTACGCCGACGGAGCCATCTACGTCGAGCACCGGCTGCGCAGAGACATCACGCGTGTGATCCGCCAGGTCCGGCCGCAGCGGGTGCTCACCAACTCGCCGCTCCGCAGGTGGGACTGGCTGGGCGGACCCAACCACCCCGACCACGTGGCGGTCGGCGAGGCCGCCAGCTCCGCCGTGTATCCGGACTCGCGGAACGCACACGCCCACCCTGAGCTCCTGCACGACGAGAAGCTCGAACCCTGGTCGGTCGACGAGGTGTGGTTCTCCGGCGGCCCCGACCCGGACCACTTCGTGGACGTCACCGACGTGCTCGACCGCAAGCTGGCGGCCCTGAAGTCCCACGTCAGCCAACTCGCGGACCCGGCAGCGACGGAGCAACATGTGCTGGAGTTTCTGAAGCAGAACGCACAGGCGGCCGGCTTCGGCGAGGGCCGCCTCGCCGAGTCGTTCACCGTCGTGTCCAGCGCCTGATCCGCTCGCGTCAGACCAGGCGGCGGTCGGCGGCCCAGCGTGAGAGCTCGTACCGGTTGGACATCTGCAACTTGCGCAGCACGTTCGACACGTGCGTCTCGACCGTCTTGATCGAGATGAACAGCTCCTTGGCGATCTCCTTGTACGCGTAGCCGCGCGCCAACAGCCGCAGCACCTCGCGCTCCCGGTTCGTGAGTTGATCCAACTCCGGGTCGCTGAGCGGCCGCTCGCCGCGTGACGCGAACGCGTCCAGCACGAACCCCGCGAGTCGAGGGCTGAACACCGCGTCCCCCTCGGCGACCCGGCGGAGCGCGTCCACCAGCTCTGCGCCCGAGATGGTCTTGGTGACGTACCCACGGGCGCCCGCCCGGATCAGGCCGATCACGTCCTCGGCGGCGTCAGAGACCGACAGCGCCAGGAACCGCACCTCCGGCAGCGCGGGCCGGATCCGCTCCAGCACCGCCCGGCCGCCGCCGTCCGGCATGTGCACGTCGAGCAGCACCACGTCTGGCCGGGTCGCCTGAATCCGCGCGACCGCCTCGGCCACGCCCCCGGCCTCCCCGACCAGGTCGACGGCGTCGCCCAACTCCGCGCGCACCCCCGCCCGGAACATCGCGTGGTCGTCGACCAGGAACACTCGCAGTTGGCGCGCCGGCTCCGCCGCGGCTTCCGCCGCCGTCTCGCCCGTCATGCCCGCTCCCTCTCCTCGATCGGCAGAGTCAACCGCACCTCGCAGCCCTCGCCGGGACCGGTGCGCACCTCCGCCTCGCCGCCGTGCCGCCGCATCCGCCCGATGATCGAGCCTCGCACGCCGTGCCGGTCGCCATCCACGTCGGCCAGGTCGAAGCCGGAGCCGCGATCGCGCACGAAGACCGAGATCTGGCCCGGCTCCACCTCCGCGTACAGCGACAAGGTCCGCTCGCCGGAGTGCTTGGCGGCGTTCACCATCGCCTCTCGGGCCGCGGCGACCAGGGCGGCGACGTGCGGATCGACCGCGCAGTCGCCCACCACCACGGAGTCGACGCTCACCGAGAACTCGTTCTCCACCTCAGCCGCGGCCTCCTCCAGCGCCGCCGCGAACCGCTCGGCGGACGAGCCGGCCGGCTTGTAGAGCCAGTTGCGCAGCGACCGCTCCTGACTGCGCGCCAGCCGCGCCACCTCCAACTCGTCGCCGGAGTTGCGTCGGATCAGCGCCAGCGTGTGCAGCACCTGGTCGTGCACCATCGCCGCCACCTCGGCCCGCTCCCGCTCCCGGATCCGCGCCTCCCGCTCCTGGCGCAGCTGGCCGATCATCCCCCACGCCAGCGGACCTGCCACGACCGCCAGGCCGCCGAGCGCGATCACGGTGAAGAGCAGGCCGTTGACCAGCGACGACAGGCCCGCGTTGGCCAGCGGTGAGAAGACAGCGATCATCCCGACGATGCCGACCAGAACCAGCACCGCGCCGATGGCCAGGCGCACCCCGAAGCCGTACCGGTCGGCGCCGAGGTGCCTGGCGAGCCTCGGCATGCCGGGCACCATCTCCGACCACTGCAGCCGCCGCTGCGGGTCGGCCTGGTGCCAGATGATCCCGGCGCCCACCGCGATCAACGCGACCAGCCACCCGAAGGCGTCCTGGATGCCGCCGAGTCCACTCATCAGGGCGACCAGTTGGATGCCCACCGCAAGCGAGCCGAACGCGACCAGCTGCACCGTGTCGCGGCGGCCGCGCTCGCCGCTCCGGTTGGGGTCAATCGGGACGACGGCCCAGTACGCGGCGTACAGCAGGGCCCCCAGACCGCCCACCAGGGCGAGCGCGGTGAATCCGAGCCGCACCCAGATCACGGGCACCCGCAGATGGCGGGCGATGCCGACCGCGACGCCCGCCACGAGCCGTCCGTCCGGCTCGCGGTAGAGCCGGGGCCGCTCAGTCGCGACCCGGGACGCGTACGCGCCGGCCGCGGTCGCCCCGCCGGCCGCAGCGACCAGGGGCATCGCGCTCCCGCCTCGTGGCTGCGCAGTGGACTCATCCGCGGCTATGACAACTTCCCCCTTGCGCGTGGTGATCCTGCCGTTCGATCGTCACACGCGGCGGGGCCGTCCACCACAGGTTCGACCCTGACCTTGGCACGGGCGAACCTCAGGGTCGAGTCAGGGTCGGCTCCCCGAGGACGCGACGCCGGCAGCCGCGCCAGGATGAAGGCATGAGCGAGGACTCCACCGACCAGCGGACGCCGGACGAGAGCGACCCCGCGTCGGCTGCGGACTCCGCCGACGCGGAACCTGCCGACGCGGAACCTGCCGACGCCAAAGGACCGACCGACGCCGATGCTGCCGCCGAGCCCCCTGACGAGCCCGGGCCCGCTGCTGAGCCTGGGCCTGCGGAGACCGCCGCTGGCGGCGGATCGGGCGAGTGGCCCGGGAGCGGCCGCCGGGACCCGGGGCCGCCCCTGCGGCACGGGGTGGTGCGCCCCCGCTCCGGCCGCCAGATCGCGGGGGTCTGCGTGGCGATCGGCAGAGCCACCGACACCGATCCGGTGCTGTGGCGGGTGCTGTTCGCGGTGGGTGTGCTGTTCGGGGGAGCCGGGCTGGCGGCGTACCTGATCGCGTGGCTCGTGACGCCCGAGGAGGGCGACACCGGCTCGCCGCTGGAGGCCCTCTTCGGGCGCGGCCGGTCCAGCACCTCCACCGCCGTCACCGTGATTCTCGGGATCGCGTCTGTGCTGCTCCTGGCGGTCACGGTGGAGTGGAACCCGTTCGTCGTGCTGGTCGTGGCCGGGCTCGGCTACCTGCTCTACCGGCAGCGCCGAGGCGAGCCGCTGTGGCCACCTCGCCCGACCCCGCCACCACCGCCGAGCCCGCCTGGGCCGCCGCCGCACGGGCCGGTGTGGGCTTCGCCCGGGCCCGCGTCTACCCCGCCGCCGCCCTACCCGCCTGAGGGGCCGACGCCGCCTGAGGGGCCGAGGTCGCCTGAGGGGCCGAGGTCGCCCGCAGACCCGACACCTCCCACGTGGCGCGCCACAGGTGCCACGTCACCGCGCGAGGAGCCGGTGAGCGAGCGGATCCCGGCGGATGAGCCGGACGAGCTGGCGGAGCCGCGTCGGCCCGAAGCGATCGAGGACGATGAGCCCGACCAGGCCGCGCGGGCAGAGGAGCAGGCGCTGCTCAGACGCGCCGAGGGGTACCGCGCCGAACCGCACACCGCCCCGCTCCCGCCGATCTGGCCTGAGCCCACGACGGCGCCGCCGCTGTCCGCGCCGACCCCGGCGCCGAAACAGCGGCGGGAGACCTCCGCGCTGGGGCGGATCGCGCTCTTCGCGGCGCTCCTCGCGCTCGGCGTCACGGGCACGCTGCACCTGGCCGGGCTCCCCATCGGGTTGAGCGGCTACCTCGTGGCGCTGCTGATCACCGTCGGCGCGGCGCTGCTGGTCGGCGCCTGGATCGGCCGCGCCCGATGGTTGATCCCGGTCGGGGTGCTGCTGTCGGTGCTGCTGGCGATCACCTCGGCCGTGGAGACGGCGGGTCTGACCGTGGACGGGGCGCAGCGCTGGCAACCCACGTCGGCAGAGCAGGTCCAGTCCTCGTACACGATCAATCTCGGTGACGCGACCGTGGACCTCAGCGGGGTCGACTTCACCGACCAGAGCGTCGACATCGAACTGACCGTCAACAGCGGGAACATGACAGTGCGTCTGCCACCCGACGTCGACCTCGAGGCCACGGCCAGGGTCCGGTACGGCAACGCGGCGCTGCTCGGCCAGGAGGTCAGCGCGGCGGCGCAGAACACCCGCACGTTCAGCAACCTCGGACTGGACCAGCAAGCAGGCCCGGGAACGGTGCGACTCGACATCACGGTGAACGCCGGAAACCTGGAGGTGCGGCGATGAAGGCCCACGGAACAGACGCCGCGTCGCTGGTGTTCGGAGTGCTCTTCCTCGGCATCGCCGGTTGGTGGCTGCTCGCGGACTTCACCGGCTGGGAACTCTCCGTCAGTGTGATCGCATGGCTCGCTGCCGGCCTGCTGATCGTGGTCGGCGTGCTCGGCATCACGACGGCCATCCGGTCCAGCCGGGATCGCGAGTCCGGTGGGACGAATATGCTGAGCGAATGACCCAGCCGTACAGTCGGGAGCCACGCCTGAGCGCCCGCGCCGCCGCGGTGCTCGTCACCGAGTTCAGTCGCCACCCCGGCCCCAAGAGCGCCGTGCTGGTCGGCGTGGACGCGGGCTCGCCGGTGCTGACCGAGGCGATCAACGCGCTGCTGCCGGGAGACACCCTCACCGTGGTGGTCGACGGGCTCTCGGCTGGCGTGGCCGACGAGGCCGCGTTGACCCGGCGCGTGGCCGAGGAAGGTAGCTGGGTCGCGCAGCGGGTGCAGATGACAGCGCGGCTCAGCGACGCCAAGCCCGGTGACGTGGTGCTGGTCGGCCGGGTGCTCGACCGCGACACCGCCGAGCTGGCGGCCAACGAGTTGCGGGAGACGGTGGCGCCGGGCGGGGTGCTCTGCCTGCCGACCGTCGCCACGCCGGGGCAGGACGTCAAGGAGCTGGCGAACTCGGCCGGCTCCGACCTGGTGCTGTGGAACCGGCCGTTCGTGCGGGTGCACCGGCTGCGGTTCTCGCCGGGCGACCTGGAGATCGCCGAGCGGCTGGAGCCGGCGTTCCGACCCAGCAGCGTGCCGCTCCCCGGCCAGTGGCGGATCGACTCCAACGGCGTCGCCGCCGCGGCGATCTTCCTGGGTGCGGCGGCTGTGGCGAAGCGGGCGCGACCCCGCTCCAAGCTCTGGCTGATCCCCGCGCTGGCCGCCGTGCCGGTGGCGGCGTTCTTCCGGGATCCGGAGCGGGTGCCCCCGGAGGACCCGAAGGCGGTGGTCTCTGGCTGCGACGGACAGGTGCTCGCGGTGGAGCGTCTGGTCGACGACCGGTTCGGCAGCGCGGGTCACAGCGACTGGCTGCGGATCTCGGTGTTCCTGTCGGTGCTCGACGTGCACGTCAACCGCTCGCCCGTCGCCGGCCGGGTGGTCGAGGTGATCCGGGAGACCGGCGGCTACGCGCCGGCGATGAAGCCGTCGGCCGAGCACAACGTCGCTGCGTACACGGTGCTGGAGACGACGCACGGTCCTGCGGTGGTGGCGCAGCGGACCGGGCTGTTGGCCCGCCGGATCGTCAACCGGACCCGCCCCGGCATGCTGTTGGCGCGGGGTGAGCGGTTCGGACTGATCCGGTTCGGCTCGCGCACCGACGTCTACCTGCCCGCTGAGTCCGCCGAGGCGCTGGTCGCCCCGGCCGAGAAGGTGGTCGGCGGCGAATCCGTGATCGCCCGCTGGCTGTGAGCCTTCGGCCGCTGTGTCAGCAGCAGTGCGGCTGAAGGTAGACCTCGGTCCGGCCGTCATCGAGGTCTGAGGGCGGGTGCCCCACCCGGAGTTGGCGCCTGGACCACCCGGGCGGGTACGGCCCGCGCTTGGTGGGTGAGGGGTGCGTCCCGCGGTAGGAGGCCCTAGACCCGGCGATCCGACGGGGCATTCGTCACTCGCGCGCGTCGCCCTCGATGACAGTGCCTTCGGCGGACGGGCGACGCCGGGCGCCGGGGAAGCGGTCCATGATCCGGCCGAACCGCTCTGCCGTGCCCTGCAGCGGCGCGATCGTGCCGCCGAGCGCCCTGACGGAGTGCCGCAGCTCGCCGACGGTCTCTGCGAGCGCCCCCACGTCCGGGCTGATCGCCTCGATGCGGTGGGAGATCTGACTGACCTGGCCCTTCACGTCCCGGGTCAACGCCACCATGTCGGGCAGCGAAGCCGCGTGCTCGGTGAGCGTCGGCAGGGTCTTGCTGACCCGTTCCAGGGAGTCGCCCAGCCGGCTGAGGCGCTCGACGGACTCGCCCAGGTTGCCGAGCTGCTCCAGCGAGTCCCCGAGCTTGCTCAGCTGCTCCAGCGAGTCGCCGAGTTTCGCCAGCTCGGCGACGGAGTCGGCCAGGGGGCCCACCGTGCGAAGGTCGGCGACCAGCGGCCGGAGATCGTCGGAGAGCTGCGCCAGCCGGTCCACGGGGCCGCCGGGGGCGGTGAGCCGCCCCAACGAGCCGACCAACTGGTAGATGTCGCGGCCGAACTGCCACACGGTCACGGACGCGTTGAACGAGGTGACCACGGCCTGCGCGAGCAACATGGCGCCGTACCCGAGAATGTCCTGCTGCCGCTCCGGCGATTCCTGCTGGCTCATCTCTGCTCCCCTGGGCCGGCGTGGTCTACATTCGCCGACACTACCGACGCCAGTCGGCCGTGAGTCAGGCTTCGGCCGTCTGCCCCCGCTGCCACAGCCACAGCAACGGACCGGAGAGCAGGTACGCCGCCACCAGCGCGACGAAGGCCCCGGAGACGTCGATGAAGGCGCCCACCACCGGCAGCACCCACAGCCACGGCGGCAGCCGCAGCAGACGCGCCAGCTTGGCGTACGGGAAACCGCTCACCATCAGCACCGCGAGCCCGGCGACGATCCCGAGCATGACCGCGACCGGCCGCGGCTCGGGAATGAGCACCACCGTGACCGCCATGATGGCGGCCGCCATGGTGGTGGGGACGCCGCAGAAGTAGCGGCCGTCCTTCGGCGAGACGTTGAACCGGGCCAGCCGGATCGCGCCGCACACGGTGACCAGCGCGCACACCGGCGCGATGACCATCAGGGGCGCCTCGCCCTGCATCCAGAAGTACACCACCAGCGGGGTGGCCAGGCCGAACGAGCACATGTCGGCGAGCGAGTCCATCTGGGCACCGAACGGGCTGGAGACGCCGAACTTGCGCGCGAGGCCGCCGTCGGCCCCGTCGAACGCCACGCAGCCGAGCAGCACCAAGGCCGCGAAGCGCACCTGCCCGTGCGCGGCGAGGAAGACTGCGCCGAGGCCCAGCAGGATGCTGGCGATGGTGCAGGCGTTGACGGCCGCGAACTTCAGGCGCCGCGCCAAGGTCCGCTCGCCCGGCAGCAGCGGTGGTGAGACCGAGGCCGCCCCGTGGGCCATTGTCGGGACGGGCGGGCTGGCAGGCGCCATAGCCGCCACGTCCCGACGCACGAGATCGATCGGCTCGCCGACGCCGTCGGCTGTGATGGTCGCGACGCGTTCAGCTCTCCGCCGGCCCGCCAAGACGCGCCGAGCGAAGGATCTACCGCTCCGCAGACCACGGGTCCAACGACGACCTGCGGGACGCGGAGTGTCCGCGGACCGGCGTCGCCGCCACGGTGCTCTGGGCACTTAACCCTCCTGGTCGGGCACGGTGTGCTTCGCCGCTTTGGCGGCCGCTCCGACATCGCGGCCTACACGATGGCACATAAAAGCGACGGTTGGCGATGGCCGACCGACGCGACATTGCTTACAACAAGCTACCGAGCCGTGAACTCCGGCAAAAGACCCGGCGCATATGTGGCACAGTCGCAGCCCGACCACGACCTTTAGGCCACTTATGCCGTGTATGTGAGATTCGTGATTCAATCACGTACGGTGACGGCCACGCCAGCGCTGCTGAACGCCTCGGCAGTCACCTCGGTCAGACGCAGACCCGCGGCCTGCTCCACGCTGAACCAGGCCGCCTCGGCCGTGGAGCCACCCTCGTCGTGCACGACGGTCGCGGTCGGCTCGGCCACCTCGACCCGATAGAAGGCGCGCACGCCGTGCCAGTCGATCGGATAGCCCTCGGGGCCCATGGAGTGCCGGTCCCGGTGACTGGCCACCCCCAGCAGGCCCGTGATCTCGCCGCGCTGACCCGTCTCCTCCAACACCTCGCGCAGCAGAGCCGTCGTCGGTTGCTCGCCGAAGTCGGTGCCGCCTCCCGGCAGATGCCAGCGCCCGGCGCCCGGGTAGCCATCGGCGATCCGAGTGAGCAGGACCCGCTCCGAGGGATCCGACGCCACCGCGTACGCCGCGAATCGCTGGGCCCGCGGCCGCCCGTCCGGCCCGGGCAGGGCCAGGAACGACGGCAGATCCGGCGGGTCGTCAGGCCGCAGATCGCCCTGGCCCGGCGGCAGGCCGAGCACACTGGCCGTGAACGGGCGCAGCGGCAGGCCCCCCGCCTCGGAGATCGAGACCCAGCGCGCCAGGTCGACGGCGCCGTTCGGCCGCGCGGAGTGCCCGTCGGGAGCGCTGCCGATCACCGTCGACTCGTAGATCAGTCGGTCGGTGTGCAGAGCGAGGCCGCGGTGCGGCAGAGCCCGCAGGTCGGCGAGCACCTCCCGCAGGGCGCTCACGTCGACCGCGAGGCCGGCCTCAGCGGCCACCTCACGTATCACGGTGTCGTGCGGATGCTCGCCGTGGTCCACGCCGCCGCCGGGCAGCGACCAGACGCCTGGAGTGCCCGACTGGGGCGCGGCGCGCACCAGGAGCACCCTGCCGTCAGGGTCCGAGCAGAGGGCGTACGCGGCGATCCGGCGGAGGGGCTCGAGTTCGGGAGTCACGGCCGGGATTGTCCCTTGCTGGGCGAGCCAGACGCTAGTGCCCGACCGTTCCACGATGAATGATCCCACTATCGGTGCGTAAGGCTTGACAGAGTGCTACCTGAGGGACCCCAAGATCCACAAACCCGCCGTCGGCGCCGCGAAGATCGCTGTTTTGGGTACGAAACGGTCGCGTGGGCCCTACTCCCACTCGATGGTGCCCGGGGGCTTGCTGGTCACGTCCAGCACCACCCGGTTCACCTCCGGCACCTTGTTGGTGATGCGGTTGGAGATCTTCGCGATCAGGTCGTATGGCAGTCGGGACCAGTCGGCCGTCATCGCGTCCTCGCTGCTCACCGGGCGCAGCACGATCGGATGGCCGTAGGTGCGGCCGTCGCCCTGCACCCCGACGCTACGCACCTCCGCGAGCAGCACCACCGGGAACTGCCACACGTCCCGGTCCAGCCCGGCGCGGATCAGCTCGTCGCGGGCGATCGCGTCGGCGGCGCGCAGCACCTCCAACCGCTCGGCGGTCACGTCGCCGATGATCCGGATCCCGAGTCCCGGCCCGGGGAACGGGTGCCGCCAGACGATCCCCTCCGGCAGCCCCAACTCCAGGCCGACCCGGCGCACCTCGTCCTTGAACAGCGTCCGCAGCGGCTCCACCAGCGTGAACTGGAGGTCGTCCGGCAGACCGCCGACGTTGTGGTGGGACTTGATGTTGGCCGTGCCGGTTCCCCCGCCGGACTCCACCACGTCCGGGTAGAGCGTGCCCTGCACCAGGAACTCAACAGCAGCGGACTCGGCCGCGGCGCTAGCCACAATCTCGCGCGCGGTCTGCTCGAAGACCCGGATGAACTCCCGCCCGATGATCTTGCGCTTGGCCTCCGGATCCGTGACGCCGGCCAGCGCCCCCAGGAACCGGTCCGCCGCCTCGACCACCTTGAGCTGGATCCCGGTCGCGGCCACGTAGTCCTTCTCGACCTGCTCGGCCTCGCCTTCGCGCAGCAGCCCGTGGTCGACGAAGACGCAGGTGAGCTGATCCCCCACGGCCTGGTGCACCAGAGCGGCGGCCACCGACGAGTCCACCCCGCCGGACAGCCCGCACAGCACCCGCTTGTCGCCCACCACGGCGCGGATCGCGG
>WHSM01000163.1 GCA_009380105.1 Micromonosporaceae bacterium | reverse complement strand
TGAGAGCAGACCCGGTGACGGTATTCGGCGCCGACACCGGGGATCTCCATGGCGCGTTTGCGGCATCCTGCGTCAACGGTTGCGCAGGAGCCAGAGCAGGCGTGGAGTCGGCGACCCGCCCGCCAAAGAGATGGACCCGCCACGGAGGCGAAATGCAGAAGGCAAGGGTGAGTCACGTCTTTGAATGGCTGTGGCGTTCCACGTCGATCAAGACTTGCCGCTGACGGCTCGGCCTGGCACCGGCATCACCTCGCCAACACGCTGTCCACTAGGCAGACGCCCACCCACTTGCGCCATCATCCTCATATGTGATCCATGCCACAGTGCAGCCGATTCGGCTCGCACACCCGTGATGCCGAGACGCTGAGCCGTCCGCGCCAACCGCATATCCGCGCGCCCTCCCCCTCGCGGGGCATGTCCCCAGACCGCCTCGGAAGAGGTCGGTCCGACTGCCCGGAGGCCCGGTATGGTCCACCACCCCGATGCCGCACCCAAGCCGATCCGGCGCGCCGGGGCCGCCAGTCGTCGGAGGCGACCGTGCCCGCCGGTCGACACCTGGGTGGACGACCTGGAGGTCGAACTGGCCGTCGAGCCAGATCCGCATCAGGCAGCGCCGGGGGCGATCATGAAATCGCGATTCCCCGCATCCCTTGCCGCCTCGACCCAAGCGGCGCGCCGAACCCGCTGAGGCCGGTTTCTGCGAAGACCAGAGCCGGCGCAAGCCAGTCTGCTCGCGCCCAGGCCGCCCGCCGCTCACGTGCCCTGAGCGTCTCGGGTGGCGTCGTGAGTGTGGACCGAGGCGTCACCGGGGCGCTCGGTGGTGGTGTTCTACGCCGGGCTGCTGATGCCGTTCACGGTGTTCGGCTACACCGGCTTCCTCCGCTCCGTGCCGCGGGACCACGAGAAGGCGGCGCTCACCGACGCGCCCCGCCCCGGCAGGCGTTCTTCCACGTCGTCTTTCCGCTGCTGCGCCCCGGTGACGGGCGCTGTCGCGATCCTCGACGCCTTTGCCATGTCCACAATCGACGCCCCCAGTGCTCCCGCCCGGCGGTGCTCGCCGGGCGGTCGCTTGGCTGTCTCAAGGGCATGGACCTCATCCAGCTCGGTCTGGTGCCGCTACCCGCTGGCGCCGGAGCGCGGCCGGCTCCTCCTCGATGGGGGTTGGGGACAGGGAACGGCGCCGGCACGTGATGTTCCCCGGCCAGAGCTCGTGGTCCGTGTCTCCCACGCGATATTCGATTTCGCCACCGGCGCCGGCCGCCAGTGTTAGCTTGAGCATATCTGGCACGGCAGAAGCAAGCCACGAGCGTCTATCTGGACGGAGACGGGGGATTATCATGACAGACGCATCCCTGATCATGTATGACGCGAACCACAGATTCGGCATTGGCGTGACGAAGGTGAATGCGAACTCTTCGGTCGTGCTGCATGAGCTGAGCACATCTGGGGAGGGCGACGACTTCACCCGATGGATTCTCCAGGAGAAGACCGGGCACCTCGTGTTGAAGGCGAAGACTCCGGATCACATTACGCTGGCGCTAGACGTCCGGGAAGTCAAAGGAAGGACACAGCTCTGCGTCAAGGAGTACGACCAGGATAGCTCGACCCAGAAATGGATCTGGTCCCGTAAACCGCTGATCGTACCCTCGACGGAGGATACGTTGTGCGTCGACAACTACGAGCAGACGCAGGTAGACGGGAACAAGATCTGGCTATTCCCGAAGAACGGGACGCCTGCGCAGAACTGGAAGATCGTGAGGGTGGCCGCGTTCGCCGACGCCACGTCGGCGAGGGACCGCACGGTATTCAGGTGACCGCCGCATAGAGACGGCCGGGAGCTCGACTCCCGGCCGTCCGCGCGGGGCCGCTGTGACAATCGCCGTCTCGCGTGCGCTCCGCGCTCCGCCGACAAATCCTGGTCGGCCGCACAGCGAGGCGCCAGCCTGGGGCTGTCCTATTTCCGCGCCGCCTCCCGTCAAACGGACATGATGGTTCGCCGACCGTCCGGCTCTCCAGCGGCTACCACGTGAGCAGTGGGGCTGGCTGCCCGACGCGGATGTGGTCGTGGCAGGGGGCGCAGACCACGAGGGCGTTGCGTCGCTGGTCTGCCACGAGCTCGTCATCCGTGCCGCGAAGACGGGGGGATGCGCATGAACCCATCCCTGATTTCCGTCTTGCGGAATGCGCGCGGAATCGTTCCAGGAGACCACGCGGGAAGGCGGCCAGGCCGAACACCATGGCCGTTATGCCGAAGACGCGGCAGTGGCTAGTACGGCAGTGACACTTGGCGATCTCTATGGTCCGAAGGCGATGGCGAGGCGGCGCCGGTAATGGCTGCGGCGGGCGCGGCCTTGGTGGAGGCGTCGCCAGTCGGACCAGTGCCGGGCGTGTTTGGCGGCGCGTTGCGGTGCGAGGAGCAGGGCGCGGAGCGGCGCGATGACCAGGGCGTTGAACAGGCGGCGGATCTCGGCAGCGGTCAACGCGATCGGCCCGTCGTGACGGGCGTGGTGGTAGGGATCGGCCGGCGCTGGTGGCGCTGCTGCGGCGGCGCAGACGGTCAGGAACGCCAGGGCGAGCATGGCGAGGGTGACGAACCGGTGCCAGGCGGTCCAGGTGCGCACTTGGTAGTGGTCGAGCCCGACCTGCCCCTTGCCGGCCTGGAACCCCTCTTCGACTGCCCAACGCGTCCCGGCCACGCGCACCAGCGCGGCGAGGGGTGTGGGCTCGGGCGCCCAGCAGCGGTAGAACGCCAGCTCGCCGGTGGACAGGCTGCGGCGGATCAGCAGGCTGCGGCCAGGCTGGCCGGGGATGTCGATCCAGGCCCAGTCGTACCACCTGGGTCCCTTCGAGCCGGTCCCGGCGGAGATCCGTTGCCAGGACGCGGCGGGCAGCCCGGCGGCCAAAGCGTCGGCGCGGGTCGTCTGGCCGCCGCCGACCGGGATCCGGTGGTCGCACGAGACCGCGAGGACGTAGCGCAGACCCAGAGCCTGCACGCCGGCGCGGAAGGCGCCGGCATCGCCGTAGGCCTCGTCGCTGGCCACCCACGAGCAGCCCGCCCCGGCTGCGACCGCCTCGGTGATCATTTCCAGCGCCAGCTCGGGTTTGGTCGCGAACCCCACCTCGTCGGGCGCCCCGGCCGCAGCGCAGCGATCCGCGTCGTCGGCCCAGGATTTCGGCAGGTAGACGCGCCGGTCGATCAACGCCCGCCCCAGCGGCGAGGCGTAGGACGAGAACACCGCCACCTGGCTGTTCTCGATCCGCCCCGCCGTGCCCGAATACTGCCGCTGCACCCCACCGAACGCACGCCTTATGACGAACGCGTGGTTATGCCGCACAGTCGCCCGGGTGCGCTGCGCAGAGCGAGGAGGCCGTTGGGTGGTGCGGCATAACCACAGTGGTGGTGATCAGAGTTGCTCGAGGAAGGCCAGCAGGCTGTCGGGAGCCTTGTAGCGGGCGATTTCGGTGTCTGGCGGGCTGGTTCGAGCGATCGCCTTTTCTTTGAGGGCCATGTCGGCGTGCAGGTAGACGCGGGTCGATGTGGGGCTCTCGTGACCGAGCCACAACGCGATGACGGTGATGTCGATGCCCGCGTGGAGGAGGGTCATGGCCGCGCTGTGTCTGAGGGTGTGCGGGGTGATGTTCTTGGTGGCGAGGGATGGGCACGCTTCCGCCGCCATGGCGGCGTATTTCCTGGTCAGGTGACTGACGGCGCGCTGGACATCGGGGTGCCACGGCGGGTGCAGAACAGCGGAGCGGTCGCGGGAGCGCGGCGCTGGGCGAGCCATTCGGCAAGGATCCCGGCGGTGTGGGTGGTCAGCGGCGTGCAGCGGTCCTTGCGGCCTTTGCCGTGGCAGGAGATGTGCGCGCCGGCGCCGAGGTGCACGTCGTCGAGAGTGAGCTGGGTCAGCTCGGAGACACGGAGCCCGGTTTGCGCGGCGAGCACGAGCAGCGCATGGTCTCGGCGACCGTGCCAGGTGGAGCGGTCCGGCGCAGACACGATCGCGTTCAGTTCGGTGCTGGTGAGGTAGCTGACGACGGTGGTCGTGGTGCGTTTGGCCTGGATCGCCAGGACGCGGCTGATCAGGTGCATGTGTTCGGGGGCCTGCAGCGCGGCGTAGTGGAACAGCGAGTGGATCGCTGCCAACCGGTTGTTGCGTGTGGTGGCGCTGTTGTGACGGACGGCTTCCAGGTGGGTGAGGAAGCCGCCGATGGTGGCGGCGTCCAGGTCGGCCAGGTCCAGCTGGCTGGGCAGTTTGCCGGTCTGGGCGTGCGCGTAGCCGAGCAGCAGCTTGAACGTGTCTCGGTAGGACGCGATCGTGTGCGGGGACGCGGCGCGTTGGGTCATCAGCCGGTCGGTGAAGAACGCTTCGAGGATGGGTGCGAGCGCGGTCATCGCTGCCTCGCGAGCCGTTCATCGGCGCGGTGATCGTCTGAATTCTCGCCGGGTTCCAGCCGGGCGGCGGCCAGGCCGAGGAGCTCGGGTACGGCCTGCAGGTAGTAGTACGTCGACTCCGGCGACGAGTGACCGAGATAGGTGGACAGCACCGGCAGGTGCGCTTGCACGTCAGCACCGGCCCGGTGCCAGTTGATTAGGGTGTTCACCGCGAAGGTGAACCGCAGGTCGTGGATTCTCGGGCGACGCCGTCCTGGCGGGGCCTGGATGTCGGCCAGGGCCAGCAGTTTGGTGAAGGTTTGCTGCACCCACCGTGGCTGCATCCGCCGCCCGGTGCGGGTGAGGAAGAGCGCCGGCGAGGATGGGTCGGGGCAGAGCCGGTCACGCCGGGCCGCGTAGCTGGCGAGCATCGCGACCGTGGTGGCGTGCAATGGCACGAGCCGGATGTCATCGTTCTTCCCGCTCACCTCAAGCGCCGCGTCGCGCAGGACGACATGCTCGCGGTCAAGTCCGAGCGTCTCACCCAGCCGAAGTCCGCTGGCCGCGATCAGACTGACCAAGGCTTGCATGCCGACGGCCGGCAACGGCGCGGCGATCGTGCCGGCGGCGTGCACCAGCGCGGCGATCTCCGCCGACGAATACAGATACGGCGGTTTCCGATGCGAGGCGGCCACGATCAGGTCGGCCGGCGGGATCTCCGACGCCGCGTCGAGGGTGTGCACGTGGCGGGCGAAACCACGCACCACGCTCAGCCGAGCCCGCCAGTAGCCCGGGCTCGCGGCCTCGGGCTCGGTGGCCCACTCCAGGGCCGATGTCACGGTGATCCTGCGCTGTCCGGCGTGATCCAACCTGTCGGCGAAGTCCAGCAGCATCCGGCCGGAGCCGTGCATCTTGTGACCGAGGGCGCGACGCAATGCCAGGTACTCTTCGGCGCGGGTTCGCATGCTCATCGGGCGGCTCCCGTCGGGCAGGGGGCCGCGAGCCCGGCCAGCCGGGCGCGGTCGACCTTGGCATAGATCGCGGTGGTGCGTTCCTGGGCGTGGCGCAGCAGCTGCCCGATCTCCGTCATCGACGCGCCACCCGCCAGGAGTTCGCACGCCGCGGCGTGCCGGATGCCGTGCGGCCCGAACCGGGCCACCCTGGCGCGGGCGCAGGCACGGCCCACCAGCCCAGTGATCGACGACGTCGCCAGCCCGGTGAACGGCGCCACCATGGGTCACGAACAGATGCCGTGATCGGGTCGCGGGACGGGTGCGCAGGAGGTAGTCGGCCATCGCCTCGCCCACGTCGGCGGGCAGAGGCAGCGCATCGGTTCGTCCGCCCTTGCCGCGGACGGTCACCTCGGCGGCGCGCCAGTCGATGTCCGACAACAGAAGCCGGGCGACTTCGCCGCCGCGCAAGGCAAGCCGCGCCATCGTCAGCATGATCGCGTAGTCGCGGCGGCCCGCCGCGCACTCCCGATCACAGGCGGCCAACACCGCGCGGACCTGGCCTGGCGGCACGGCACGCGGCAGCGCCCGCCGCGGATAGCCGCGACCCGGTGGCACCGCCTCAGCCAGCGGCGCGCTAATCAGACCCGCCGCATGCAGGTACCGCAGCAGCGACCGCAGCGCCGGCCAGTGTCACAAGATCAGGGGCCTTGCCGCGTCGGCGCTCAGCCCACGCCAGCACGTACTCGGTGACATGGGCGGTGGACAACCCCGCCAGCGCGGCATCCGACGACCCGCCCAACGACCGCAGAAACACACGAGCACAGCGCAGGTAATGCGTCGCGGTGCCGGCCGTCACGCCGCGTTCGCCCAGCAGGTGGTCGCGGTAGTTGGCCAGCAGCATCTCCTCCGGCGTGGCCGGAACCGGCGGGACCGACAGCGGAACGACCTGCAGACCGCGCAGGTATCCCAGCAGCGGGGCGATCGCTCGAGTAGTCAGCCCGGCCCGACATCCCCTTCTGCGGCGGTCCCGCAGGAATTCCGCTGCCCTCCGGGTGGTCAGCTCCTGCGGAGTAAGCGCCCGGTCATCAAGCCAACCGCTGAGGTCGGCCAGGAGATGCAGGTGATCGCCGATCGTGCCCACCGCATAGCCCTGACCAGCGAGTTCGCGGCGCAAGCCACCAGCAAACGCCGCGAGCGGCCCCTCCACCACGATCCGTCGCGGACGCCGAGTGTGGTCCCGAGAGTCCATGATCGCCTCCTGTGTCGTCGGGAACTCCGACCCACAGGAGCACGCCAGGACCACCAAGCACGACCGTCCAGTGAGGAGAAACGTTATGCCGCACCACCGAACGACCTCCTCGCTCTGAGCAGCGCACCCGGGCGACTGTGCGGCATAACCACGCGTTCGTCATAAGGCGCCGCGACGGTGGGAGTCAAACGCCAGTACGTCGGGTGCGCCGGCAGAGTCGCCAACGCGGTCAACGTCGTACTGCTCGTATGCTGTCCCGGCCGGGCACGCGCTGGTCGGCGCCAGGCTCTACCTACCCGCGGAATGGGCCGCCGACAGCCAGCGGCGACGGGCCGCCAAAGTGCCCGCGGAGTTGGAGTTCGCCACCAAACCGGAGCTGGGGCGTCAGATCCTGGCCGACCTGCGCGGCGAGGGGACGCTGCCGCCGTGGGTGACCGGCGATGAGGTCTACGGCCGGGACCCGGGCCTGCGCGACTGGCTGGAGGAACAGCGCACCGGGTACGTGCTGGGCGTCCCCAAGTCCATGCCGGTCACCCTCGGCTCGGGCCGAGCGGCGCGCGCCGACGCGGTCCTAAGGCTGATCGCGCCGAAGGCCTGGACGATCGACTCGTGCGGAGCCGGCTCCAAGGGCGAACGCCGTTACGCCTGGGCGTGGCGGCCACTGCCAGTCCCCGCCATCACCTGCTGATCCGCCGCAACCTAATGGGAGCTGTTGGGTCAGCCGCTGGCAGACTCGGCACCCGGTAGCCGCGGGTGGGTGAGCACTCCCGCAGCCAGGACCGATGGTGAGTCCTGGGGTCAGAGCGTGCCCTTGCTCGTGGTCGGGAGATGGATGGCTGATGGGGTGTCGTGCCCGTCGGAGTCCGGCGTGAGCACTGGTCCATTAGGGCGCTGGATTCTCCCGCGGGCTGCTGACCATGGTCCCTGGGTAGAGCGGAGGCGGGCGTGCTGTACGTCGGTGGCGATTGGGCAGAAGATCACCACGATGTGGAGGTGCAAGACGAACACGGCCGGGCGGTGCGCACCGCCCGGTTGCCGGAGGGCGTGGACGGGCTGGCCCGCTTCCACGAGTTTGTCGCCAGGTTCCTGCCCGAGCACGCCGATCCCTCGCAGGTGCTGGTGTGTATCGAGACCGACCGGGGTCCGTGGGTGCGGGCGCTGGTCGCGGCCGGCTACCAGGTGTATGGGGTCAACCCGAAACAGGCTGCCCGGCACCGGGAGCTGGTGTCGCTGTCGGGAGCCAAGAGCGACAAGGCCGACGCGCACACCCTGGCCGACATGGTCCGTACCCGCCGCCACCAGCTGCGGCAGGTCGCCGCCGACTCCGACATTGCCGAGGCGGTCAAGGTCGTCGCCCGGGCGCACCAGACCCTGATCTGGGAACGCACCCGGCATACGCTGCGGCTGCGGGCCGCGTTGCGGGAGTACTTCCCCGCCGCGCTGGCGGCCTACCAGCCACTGGCGCTGACCGGCGCCGACACCCTGGACCTGCTGGCTAAGGCCCCGACCCCGGCCGCGGCGGCCCGGCTCACCGTGTCCCAGATCAGCGCGGCGCTCAAGCGTGCCCGCCGCCGTGGCATCCCGGACAAGGCCGCCGAGATCCAGCACGCCCTTCGCGCCGGGCACCTGGGCCAGGCCGAGGTCGTCACCGGCGCGTACGCGGCCACCGTCCGCGCCACGGTCGCGATCCTGCAGACCCTCAACGCCGAGATCCGAACCATGCAGGGCCAGGTCGAGGCGCATTTTGGCCAGCACCCGGACGCTGAGGTCTACCTCAGCCAGCCCGGCATCGGCGTGATCCTCGGCGCCCGGGTGCTCGCGGAGTTCGGCGACGCACCAGGCCGCTACGCCGACGGGGGGTTCGGGGGCACGCTCATCGGGTGTTCTTCTTCCTGCGCCCCAGCTGGCGCGGCCTTCGGGTTGGCTTGGTCTTCTCGACGGGTTCGGCGATCACCGCTGGCGGGGCGAGCGGCCCGATGAGCGTGTACTCGTTGATCTTCGTGAGTCCGGTGGGGCTGAGAGGCGCTTTCTTCAGCCGGGGGTTCTTGCGCAGCAGGCCGAGTTCCTCCAGGCGGGTGAAGCCGCGCTCGGCGGTGTCGGCAGACCATCCGTACCAGACCGGCATGTGCTCGGTGGTGAGTTCGAAGGTCGGCTTCTCGTGCAGCGCCACCAGGAGCATCGCGGTCGCGGGCAGGTCGAGCTTGGCGTACCAGCCGTCGGTCCAGAACGCGTTGCTCAGCTGCAGGTACCGGTCGCTGTTGCCCTTCCCGGGCCGGGTGTACGGCTGGCCGGAGCCGTCTTCCCGCAGCAGGGCCACCCGGATCTTTCGTTCGCGCCCGCGTCGATCCCGGTGGATGAGGCGCCGCCGCTCCAGCCGGGTGAGCACCTTCGACACCGCGGTCGCGGCTGAAGCGGGCGTGGCGGCCACGGTGGTGTCCAGCGCCCGGGCCCACACCGCGATCGGCAGGGTGGTGCTCCACCCGTCCTCACCGTCGCCGCTGCTGTTGATCGCGATGATGAACAGCAGGGCGCGTAGGGCCCGCAGGTCGCGGTTGCGGACGAACGCGCTCAGCGACACCACCGCCCTGCGCGAGCACACCGAGATCCTGCCCCTACTGCACGCGTGGACCGACGACCATCTACGGGTGCTGGGCGATCTGGGCTACGAGGGCGAGGCCGAGGTGATCACGGTGGCGTTCAAGAAACCCAAAGA
>WHSM01000495.1 GCA_009380105.1 Micromonosporaceae bacterium | reverse complement strand
GGGCCAGACCCGACCCGAAGACGGTGACGGCGTCGGCGTGCTCGGCGCGCGTCCACGGGGAGAGCTTCGGCGCGCCGGTGGTGCCGCCGGTCATGTACACGCCCGCGTCGGTCAGCGGCGCGGTCAGCACCCGGTTGCCGCCGAACGTGTTCGCTTCCCAGTACTGAAGCTGGTCGACCACCGGGAGCATGGTGATGTCGGAGACGCCCTCGGGCAGACCGCGGTAGAGGTCGGCGTAGAACGGGGAATGCCGCCGGGCGTGGTCGACCAGGTCTCGCAACGACTTCGCGGGCATGTGCCTGCTCCTTCTCGGTTGCTCGGGCGCCTCGGTTACTCGGGCGCCTCAGCTACTCGGGTGCGTGGCCACGACGCGCCACGCGGCTACCCGGTCGGCTGTCCCGACACCATCACGCTCTGGCCACGGAACTCCGCGACGATCTCGCCGGTGGGCCGCCGCACCGTCACGTCGTAGACGCCGCTGCGCCCGTACCGGCTGCGTTCCACCGCTTCGGCCACCAGTTCGTCGTCGACCGAGGCCGGCCGCAGGAACGTCACCTGCGCGCCGTGCGCCACCGTCACCGGGCCGTACGTGTTGCAGGCGTACGCGAAGGCCGCGTCGGCGAGCAGGAACACATAACCGCCGTGGGCGATGCCGTGCCCGTTCACCATCTCCTTGGTGATCCGCATCCGCATCCGCGCCCGGCCGACGCCCACGTCCTCCAACGTGATGCCCAGCGACTGGCAGGTCCGATCCTGGGCGTACATCGCCTGTGCCTGAGACCGGGCCACGGCGGCCGGGTCGGTCTCCTCCGTGCTCACGTGGCCGCCTCGGCGCGACGAGAGCCCGCGATCCAGGTGCGGGCCAGAGTCTGGATGGCCGAACCGTCGCGGTCCGCGAGCTTGGGGTCCAGGTAGTCGACCACCCAGTCGCTGGTCGGGACCCGGAACGACGGCTTCTCGGCGGACAGGGTCCGCACCACTGCCTCGGCCACCTCGTCCGGCGTCTGGCCGGCTCCCTCCCAGCCGTCGTTGACCACCCAGTCGACGTAGTCGGCGAACGTTTCCGCGTACGGACCGGACGCGGCCTGGATGGCGCCGCGGTTGACGTCGGGGAAGATCCCGAACGACGTGCCCCGGACGAACGCCGGCACGACGATGGACACCGCCACGCCGTGCGCCTCCGCGACCGGGGCGAGGCTCTCCATGAAGCCTTCGACGGCGAACTTCGCCGCGCAGTACGCCTCGTTGAACGGCTGCCCCACGACGCCGTGGACGCTGCCGATGGTCACCAGGCGGCCGCGGCTGGCGCGCAGCTGCGGCATCGCCGCCCGGCTCACGGCGACGACTCCGAAGAAGTTCACCTCCAGGTTGGCCCGCAGCGCCTCCATGGTGGACATCTCCATCGTGGGGTCGAAGTTGGAGATGCCGGCGTTGTTGACCACCGCGTCCAGCCGGCCGTGCCTCTCCCCTATGCCCTGGACGCACGAGGCGATGGACTCGGCGTCGGTGACGTCGAGGCGACGGACGTCCAGGGCGACCCCGGCGCGGTCCGCCGCCTCGCGCAGCGCGTCTGCCCGACCCGGGTCACGCATCGTCGCCACCGTGGTGAACCCGGCTCGCGCCGCGGCGACGGCGGTGGCCAGGCCGATGCCGGACGACGTGCCCGTGATCAGCACCGTCCTCACGAGCCGCCTCCGGCGAGCGTCGGCTCGGCGTCCCGGTGCTCCCGCGCCTCGGACCCGGCAGCCTCGGACCCGGCAGCCTCGGTCTCCGCCGCCTGCCGCTCGGCCGCCTCCCGTTCGGCCTGGTCGAGCATCGGCTGGATGGTGACCGCCGGCAGGAACGAGAACGCCGCCAGCAGCGTGCCGCCGGCCATCGTCACCCGGGTCGCGTCGAGAATCCCGAGCACCGGGATGAGCAGGGTGACCAGCAGTCCGCCGACGAGAGCGGCCAGCGGAATCACGCCCCAGGTCGCGGTGCGGAACGCCGCGTGCATCGTGCCCTGGTTCTGCTCGCTCATCCGGGACTGCCGGACCGGGGCGCTGCACACGTTGATGCACGACATGAAGAAGCCGTAGCACGCCATCGTCGCGGCGATTACCGGAGTGGCCGGCAGCGTGGGAGCGGCCAGGATCCCCAGCCCGACCAGGCAGTGCAGCAGCAGCCCCCAGGCCATCGTCCGCCCGGTGCCCAGCCGGTCACTGATCTTGGGGGCCACCACGGCGCCGAGCACCGCGCCCGCCGCCCCCACCGACATGGCCACCCCCAACGCGCCCACGGACATTCCCAGACCCCGGTACGCCAGCACCGGCAGCACCGTGACGAAGATCGGCCCACCGGAGTTCAGTGTCACGGCGGCCATCACCACCCGGCGCAGCACCGGGTCGGCCCAGTTCAGCCGGAACCCCAGGGTCAGACGCGCCCAAACAGACCCCTCCTGGACCGTCCGCGTCCCCCACGGTCGCATCCAGCGGAAGCACAGCGCGGAGACCAGGTAGGTGACCGCGTCCACCAGCAGCACCGCCACGCCGAGCGCGTGGTACAGGCCGGCGGCGATCGTCGGCCCGCCCACCTCGGCCACGGTGCGGCTGCCTTCCAGCCGCGAGAACGCCCGGACCAGGTGCGACTTCGGCACGACGGCGGGGACGGCGACCAGGGTGCCCACGGCGAAGAAGATCGTCGCGCCGCTGATCAGCGCCACGCACAGGAACAGCAGCGGGGTGGACAGCACGCCGAACCAGTACGCCACCGGAATCGCCGCCACCGCGACCAGCCGGACGATGTCGCACCCCAGCATGGTCCAGCGCTTGTCCCACCGGTCGACCAGCATCCCGGCGACCGGGCCCATCAGGGGGATCCCCAGGTACTGCGCCATGGCCACGATCCCGACCTCGAGCGG
>WHSM01000037.1 GCA_009380105.1 Micromonosporaceae bacterium | reverse complement strand
TTCACGTACAGTGCGGTAGCGAGGGTGTCCAGATCGACGTGCACGTGGCCTCCATGGTCATCGTTGCTCTGCAACGTCGATCATGGATGCCCTCGTCTTTGCCTCGCTGCCCCATATCCCTTGGAATAGATCGTCTAGAGCGACGGGCGCTGGCACAACACGCGTCGATGGCGCGGCCACCGTAAGATCTCGGACCGCCTCACCGACGTCCGAGATCCACGATGGCCGCGCCAACCGTCACGTGCGCTCTTCTGACCAACAGTTGCTAACTGACGGTCACACCACCCATCTGAAGGCCGTTCAGATCCCGGATGGTGTTGCCGCCGAAGCGAACCCACCCGGCGACGGCCTCGGACTTTGTGGCCATCGGGTTGGAGGGGGCCCAGAACGGTGTGACGAAGTGGACGTCAAAGCGGTCCGGCATGGTCCCGCGGTAGTCCGTTGCGATCGCGACGAAGTCGTGTTCGACGTTCTCGTTGACCAACGCGGCCATCATCGTGATGGAGCGCATCCGGCCGCTCGCCTGGATCGTGCGTTTGCTGCGGTCGACCTGGTAACTAAGGCCTCCCACCGAGTACATGACCATCGAGAACGGGCCCGTCAGGCCCATCCCGCCGACGGTGCCGACCCCGCAGGTCACCAAGGCCTGCTGGATTGAGTACGTCGAAAGCTGGTTCACCACGGACAGGTCCGTGTAGATCCCGACACCGGCGTCACCGAGTCCATCCGCCGAGGCCCCCGCAGCGCTCCCCGTTAGCACTGGCGCCGCGACCGCCGCGAGTGAGCCAACGCCTGCGGCCCGAAGCAACTGACGTCTTTCCATGATCGCATTCCTCCTCTCCCGCGGAACGCGCTTGCGCTCCACGCTCGCTGCAACCCTCTCGGGACGCCGTCGCTGTCCTGTGACGCTGCCGTTGCGCGAGCGACTCGCGGGAGCACACGCGGGTCGCGTGACACCAGCACGCCGTCCGGGGGCTTGGGCGCACAGATGTGAACCACGCCCGCCGGGCTCAGTGCCGCCGGGGCAGCACCACCAGCGCGTCGCCGACCGGCCGCTCCCCGGTGGCGTCGGACGGCATGTTGACCACCCTGCCGCCGGCCACCATGGTGGTCGAGCCACCGCCGTCGAGGTTGAGCGCGGAGCGCAGCCCGAGCGCGCGGGCGACCGCCGCCGCCTCCGAAATCGACAGACCCATGCTGTCCAGGCTTCGGCCGTCGGCGGTCACCAGCACGGTGCGGCCGTGCGCGTCAACCCCGGCGATGGTGCGCGGGTGCCGTTTGTGCACCCAGCCGTAGTAGAAGCTGGGCCCGCCGGGGTGGAGCATGCCGTCCGCGGCCGGGGTGGCGTGCAGTGCGCCGTCGCGCACCAGCTCCGGGCCGCCGTTGACGACAGTGGCGCCCGGTGTGAGCGCCGCCTGGCGGCCGTTCTCATCGACGAGCCGCGCCCGCACCGACAGCACCCGTCCAATCCGGGCGATCGCGAGCAGCTGGTCCGCCTGTGACCCGGTCGCCTGGACGGTGCGGCCCCCCGGCGGCGGCGCCACACCGCGTTCGGTCCGGATCTCGGTGACCCGTCCCTGGCGGTCCAGCACCACCTCCGCGCCGGGGCCCGCGGGGGTGCGGGCGCCGTAGGAGCCGTCGAAGGCGACCAGCTCGTCCGGGTCGGTGCAGGTGACGTCGTGCAACGGCAGCGTCGTGGGCCGGTCGTCGAAGCCGCCGCAGTTGCGGATCAGGCCGGGCGCCCGGTTTAGCCCGTCCAGCCGCAGCTCGGACCCTTCGGCGATCACGGAGCCACGCCACCGCAGCCGCAGCACCCTGGTGTCACCGGCGTCGGCGGACAGCGCCAGCACCGGCCGCCCGGCGATCGGCTCGCTGCGCAGCGCCCCGTCGTACACGCCTGCCCCGGCCGGGTCGCCCGGGGCCCCCGCGGCCGGGTCGAACACGAAGAAGCCCGCGTTGACCGCGGCGGTGGCGCCGGAGCGCCGCGCGAGCGCGCTGGTGGTCTCCCGACGCTCGAGATCCGGCCCGTACGTGGCGCCCAGCGAGCCGCGGAAGACCCTGGGATCGATGGTGAGCACCTGAATCCGCCACGGCCCGGTGGAGTCAGCGGTGTCGTCGGCCTCGCCGTCCCAGCCGGTGTAGATGCTCGCGCCGCCGAAACCCGCCTGTGCCACGCGCGCCCGGAGCGCGTCGGCCTCAGCCTTGGTGGCCACCTCTCCCACCCGTACCCGGAAACCCAGCTCGCCTCCCGCGTCCGCGACCGGCGGCGTGGCCACCCGCTCGACCCGAGGCTCGAGGTCGGCTTGCCGCAGTCGGTCCGCCGTGGTCCGCGCCGAGGGCTCATCCGCGATGGCGGCAGGCGGCGCGTCCGGGTCGGGCGAACCGGGACCTGCCGTGATCGCCACCTCGACCGTCCACACCGCGCGGGGATCAGCGTGTCCCCGCGTGATCGTGGTGAGCGTGACCCCGGGCTCCAAGGTCCTCGTGGCACGGCTCTCGTTCAACGTCTCCGGCCCCAACGGGAGCGGATCGGACCCGGGATCCGCCATCGCGGCGCCGGGTAGCGCGGTGACCAGCAGCAAACCGACCGTCAACGCGGCGAGGGACCCCGGCCGGGGGGCGCAATGAATTGTCATGCGTCTATTCCTAGCGATCCCCGCCCCGGCAGGGAAGGCCGTTCGACAGGAAGACCCGCGGAGACAGGCATGCTCATCAACGCGCGCCCACGTGCCGAGGCCCTGACCGCCAGGCTCATGTGACACGCCGCCAGGACTTGTGTCGGCGCCGCGACAGCGGTCAGAATCTGGCAACGTTGCCATTCCAGTCGTGACTCTTTCTCGCACTGGCGGGCGCGCGTCCATGTCGTCGATGGGAATGAACAGCTCTGCCGTGCGAATAGCTGAAGGGGTGCACCGCTTCGAGGACACCTGTCACGTCTACGTGCTGGTTCGGGACCGGGAAGCCGTCCTCATCGATTTCGGCAGCGGCCGAGTCCTCGACCACCTCGACGACCTCGGCGTCGACCGGGTCACCGACGTGCTGGTCACCCACCATCACCGCGACCAGGTCCAGGGTCTGGCCCGGGCGGTGGAGTCCGGGATCCGGATCTGGGCGCCGCCGGTGGAGCAAGACCTGTTCACCAAGGTCGACCAGCACTGGCAGGCGCGTGCCCTACAGAACTACTACGACCTGCGACAGGACCGGTTCTCGCTGTTGCGATCCGTGCCGGTGACCGGTGTTGTGCCCGAGTACCGCACCCGCCGGTTCGGTGGTTTCGACATCACCACGGCGCCGACGCCCGGCCACACTCTGGGCTCGGTGTCCTACCTGGTGGATGTGGCTGGCCAACGGTTGGCCTTCACCGGCGACCTGATCTACGGCCCGGGTCAGGTGTGGTCGCTCTCAGCGTTGCAGTGGTCCTACTCCGACCTGGAGGGACTTCGCGCGACCGTGCTGTCACTCCGTGAGCTCGCCGAGCACGCGCCCGACGTCGTGCTGCCCTCCCACGGCGTCGTGATCGACTCCCCACCCGCTGCCTTCGCCCTGCTGGAGCAGCGGCTTCGGGCGCTCATCGACAGCCGCAGGCACACCCCGTGGGATCCCGACGACACCCGTGACCGGCCCTTCGAGGTCCTCAGTCGGCGCCTGCTCCGCAACCGGAAGAGCTCCGCCACGTCGTACGTGCTGCTCTCCGACTCCGGCGGCGCGCTGCTGCTGGACTTCGGCTACGACATGATCTCCGGTCTGCCGGTGGGCGACGACCGCTCCTCCCGGCGGCCGTGGCTGCCGTCCCTGCGAGTGTTGCGCCGGGACTTCGGCGTCGACCGGGTCGAGGTCGCGGTTCCCACCCACTACCACGACGACCACGTTGCCGGCTTCAACCTGCTCCGGGAGGTGGAGGGCGCCCAGATCTGGGCGGAGCGCTCGGTCGCCGACGTGCTCACCGCGCCGCTGCGCTACGACCTGCCCTGTCTGTGGTACGACCCGATCCCGGTTGACCGGGTGATCGAGCCGGGCCGGCCGGTGCGCTGGCGGGAGCACGAGCTGACGATGTTCCCACTGCCCGGCCACACCCTCTACGCCGTGGCGATCGGGTTCGAGGTCGACGGGGTGCGAGTGCTCGCCACCGGCGACCAGCAGGACGCCGGATGGTCGCCCGGCGAGCGCACCGAGCTGCTGAACTTCCAGTACAAGAACCGGTTCCGGATCGACGACTTCGTCGCCAGCGCGCGGCTCTACCAGCGACTACGCCCACAGCTGATGATCAGCGGGCACTGGCCGCCGCGAGTCGTCGACGACGCCTACCTCGACATGCTGCTGGAGCAGGGGCAGGACCTGGCCCGGATGCACCGCGACCTGCTCCCACTGTCCGATGTGGACTTCGGCGCCGAGGGCTTCGGGGCTCGGATCTACCCGTACCAGTGCGCCACCACGCCGGGGCGGCCGGTGACCATGCGGGTGGAGGTGACCAATCCGTTCGGCTCGGCCGAACAGGTGGCGGTGGAGATGGCAGTGCCCGACGGCTGGAAGTGCCGGCCTCCGTCGGCCCGGGTCGCGGTGCCCGGCAAGGCTGCCGAAACGCTGACGTTCGAGGTGCTGCCTCCCCACTCCGGCAGGTGGCGACGGGCCCGGGTCGCGGCTGACCTGACGGTTGGCTCCCGCCGATTCGGCCAGCACGCCGAGGCCCTGGTGGATGTGGAACTGGTGGATGTGGAATGAGAGCGACCTGCGGCAAAGCTGATCTCGGCGGCGACGGAGAAGGGCTCGAGGTCGCCGCTGAGGCGTACCGGTTGCGGCTGGAGCCGCGCCGGGCAGTGGCGGCGGTGTCCGGCCCGGACGGCCGGCCATGGTTCCGACTGCGGCTGCTGGCCTCGGTGGACAGCCTGGACGGGCCGGACGAGACGCTGCGGGTCGGGCCGATCATCCACCGGACGCACCCGGACCGGGTGCGGATCGAGGCGCCGTGCGTGAGCTCCCGCTGGCGGCAGCGCACCACTGTGGTGGAGTGTTTCGAGGATCGGATCGAGGTGGGCGTCGCGGTCGAGGGCGACGGTCGGATCCTGGCGGCCCACCTGCTCGGCGGCTGGCGACCTCCGTCGGGATTCCTCCCCAGCGGCTCGGCGTTGCGCACTGTCTTCTCGCCCAATCCCGACCATCCGCGCCGGATCGCCCGGTCGGCGAACGAGCCGGCGACCATCGGTGTGGTCGGCGACGGCGGTGAGCCCGGGGTGGGCCGCTGGCTGTTCGCACCGGCGCCATGGTGCTATCCGGTGAGCCGCGAGCCCGCACACGCCGATGGTGAGCTGCCGAGTGGGGAGTGGGCGTCGATCGGACTGGCGGCTCCGATCAGGGAGCAGACGTTCACCTCCTTCCACTACACCGGCGGCACGGACGGATTCAGCCTGCGGCTGGACTACGAGGGCCACACCAGGGTCGACGGTGAGTTCCGCGCTCCCACAGTGGTGCTGTCCTTCGGCGACTCCGACGCGTACGGCGCCCTGCGCCGCCATCGCGAACTGCTCGTGTCGCGCGGGGCGGCGCCGGCTCCCCGCCGGCAGGCGCGGCCGGCCCACTGGCGGCAACCGATCTTCTGCGGCTGGGGCGCGCAGTGCCACCTCGCGGAGGTGGCCGGCGGCCGGGCGCAGGAGCTGGCCACGCAGGCTCATTACGACGACTTCCTGGCCGCGCTCGCCGGGCATGGCGTGGTCCCGGGCACGGTCGTCGTCGACGACAAGTGGCAACGCGAGTACGCCACGTGCCGGCCCGACCCGGTGAAGTGGCCGGACATGCCAGGCTGGATCGCGGATCGGCACAGTCGCGGGCAGCGGGTGCTGCTGTGGTGGAAAGCGTGGGACGTCGAGGGGGCGCCGCCAGAGGCCTGCGTCCGCGCGCCGGACGGGACGCCGGTCGCGCTGGACCCGCAGACCGAGGCCTGCCGCGCCCTCGTCGACGACGCGATGCGGCACATGCTGGGCGCCGGCGGAATGGACGCCGACGGACTGAAGGTCGACTTCATCGCCCGCACCCCCAGCGGCGTCGCGCTCGACCACGCCGGCGACAGCTGGGGCGCCGACCTGCTGCACCGGCTCCTGGAGCTCGTCTACACCAGCGCGAAGCGCGCCAAGCCCGACGCGCTGGTGGTCACGCACACCCCCAACCCGGCCTTCGTCGACGTCACCGACATGATCCGGCTCAACGACGTGCTGATGCTGGACGCTCCCGATCCGCAGACTCCGGTGGTGGCGCACATGACCTACCGCGCCCAGGTGGCCCAGGCGGCCTGCGAGGAGCTCTTGGTCGACACCGACGGATGGCGGCTGCCGGGCCGGCGGGCCTGGGCGGACTACCTGGCGCACCAGGCCCGGCTCGGGGTGCCCGCGCTCTACTACGCCACCCACGTCGACCACACCGGCGAGGAGCTACGCGCCACGGATCTGGCGACGGTGGCGCGGATCTGGCGGGACTACCGCGCCCTGCGCGACCTCCCCGCGCCGACGCCGTGACCGCCGACCTGGTCTGTCAGGCTGCGCCGTGACAGCACGCATTAGACTCGCTGCTGTGAGCGGGCACGCGCCGCGAGGCAGCCCTGGACCTGATGCCTCGCGGCGCGGTCGCCGACCCACCGTGCAGGACGTGGCCCGGGAAGCCGGTGTGTCTGCGTCGACGGTGTCCCGGGCGCTCAGTGGCAACGGCTACGCCGCCGAGGACGTCCGGAAACGGGTGCACGCGGTTGCGGCGCGGATCGGCTACATTCCGGACGCCAACGCGCGTTCGCTGCGGAACCGGTCCAGCCACTCGGTCGGGGTGCTCATCTCCGACTTGCGCAACCCGTTCTACGCCGACCTGGCCGCGGGTGTCGAACAGCGACTGCGCTCCGCTGGCTATCACATGATCCTGGTTAACGACGACGGTCACGCGGGCGAGGAGATGCTGGCGGTCCAGACGTTCGCCGCGATGCGGGTCGCAGGCGTGATCGTCACCCCGGTCTCGGTCGAGGCCGTCAAGAGTCTGCACCAGCACGGGGTGCACGTGGTGCAGGCGGACCGGCGGATCAGCGCGCGGCACGGCGACGCCGTCCTCGGCGACAATGAGGCCGGCGCCGAGCTGGTCACCCGGCACCTGCTCCAGTTGGGGCACCGGCGGATCGCGCTGCTGATCGACGAGACCAAGTGGACCTCGGGCGCCGGCCGGCTCGCCGGATACCGCGCCGCGCACGCCGCCGCCGGGGCGCCCGTCGATGAGGACCTCATCGCGTTCACCAGTTTCGACGCCGCGGCGGCGGGCGCCACGGCTGGACGGCTGCTGGACGCCCGGCCGGACGTCACCGCCCTGTTCGCCGCCAACAACGTGCTCGCCCAGGGCGCCTTCGCCGAGTTCCAGCGCCGCGGCCTGCGCCTCCCCGACCAGCTGTCGATCGCCGCGTACGACGACGTGCCGTGGATGTCCTTGGTGCGCCCGGCGATCACGACGGTCTCCCAGCACACCTTCGACCTGGGCCGGCGCTGCGCGGACGTGCTGCTGGCCCGGCTGTCCGGAGAGTACGCCGAGGACGGCCCGCCCCGTCTGGTGCGAGTCGAGCCGGCGTTGTTCGTCCGCGGCTCCACCGGTCAGGCGCCGCCGGTCGGTGAGCGGGCCAACGACCGGAAAGCCCGGTAACGAACCCCGCGACGGCCTTGACGTGGTTTCACGCCGACCCTAGATTCCCCTCAACGTGGCAACGATGCCACACCGGAACCATGGCTTACTCATGGCAGCTTGCCGCACGTGAGACTGTCGACCGCTCCCCCGGGAGCGTCGTGTCGGGGCCAGGGCAGCTCGACGGGTGGCTCGCCAGGTTTCCGTTTGAGCACGTGGAGGAGAAGAGTATGTCCAACCGACGTGCCACACTCGCCGCCACTGCTGCGATCGCTCTGGCCGTCAGCGGCTGCGGCGGTGTCGGCAGCGACGACTCCGGCGACAGTGTGACTCTCAAGACGATGGGGTTCGGCACCGGTGACGAGATCGCGAAGGTCCGGGTGAAGGCGGCCCGCAAGACGATCGCGCCGAACCAGGTCAAGACCAGCGAGAACGCCTTCGACGCCCAGCAGTTCCTGTCCGCGGTCGCGGCCGGCTCGGCGCCGGACCTGGTCTACATGGACCGCCAGTTGATCGGCACGTACGCCACCAAGGGCAACCTGTTGCCCCTGACCGACTGCATCGCCGACCAGAAGATCGACATGGATCAGTACCGCGCGCCCGCGGTCAAGGAGGTGACCCTCGACGGAAAGGCGTACGGCCTGCCCGAGTTCTACAGCAACCGCGTCGTCATGATCAATAACTCCGCGCTGAAGAGTGCCGGACTCGACCCCGCCGCGGTGGACACCAGCGACTGGGACACCCTCGCCAAGGTGTCGGAGAAGTTGATCAAGAAGTCCGGCGGGAAGCTGTCCCGGATCGGATTCGACCCCAAGCTGCCCGAGTTCCTGCCGCTGTGGGCCAAGGCGAACGGCGTCTCCATCATCAGTGAGGACGGCACGACAGCGAACCTGGACGACCCGAAGCTGGTTGAGGCGCTGGAGTACGCCGTCAGCCTGATCGACGAGCACGGTGGCTGGGGGAAGTTCAAGTCGTTCCGCGACTCGTTCGACTTCTTCGGTGACAAGAACCAGTTCGCCACCGACCAGTTGGGCGCCTTCCCGATGGAGGACTGGTACCTCACCGTGCTGGAGGATGTCTCGCCCGACGAGGAGATCACCGTCCTGCCGTTCACGAGCGTGGCGGGCGAGCCGGTCGACTTCGTCACCGGCAGCGCCTGGGCGATCACCGCTGACAGCAAGCACAAGGACGAGGCCTGCGAGTTCATCAAGACGATGACCGACTCGAAGACCTGGGTCAAGGCGGCCCGCGCCAAGGCAGAGGCACGGGATTCCGAGGGGAAGCCGTACGTCGGCACCTACACCGGCAACGCGGTCGCCGACGAGGTCATCTTCGGCGAGCTGGTGAAGCCCAGCGGCAACGCCGGCCTCGACAACGGGGTCCAGGTGGTGTTGAAGGCTCAGGAGTCCGCCTTCGCCCTGCCCAGCTCGCCGGCTGGCGCGGAGTTCCAGAAGGCCTGGCAGGACGCGGTGAACCGGGTCCTCTCCGGTGATCAGAAGCCGGGCAAGGCGTTGGCCCAGGCGCAGCAGGAGGCGCAGAAGGCGCTCGACAAGGCCGCCGAGAACTGACGATGTCCAGCATTGCCGTCACTCCCGCGCCGGGCCCGCGCACGCCGGCCCGGCCGCGGGGCCGGGCGACGGGGCTCCGCCGCCGGGAGGCCTTGGCCGGGTACGGCTTCCTGTCGCCGTGGATCATCGGCTTCGGCGTCTTCATGGCCGGGCCGATGATCGCCAGCTTCGTGCTCTCGCTGACCGACTACGACGTGCTCACCTCGCCCGACTACGTGGGTTGGAGCAACTACCAGGATCTGTTGGCCGACCCCAAGGTGCGGATGAGCCTGGCCAACACACTGGTGTTCGCGATGCTGCAGGTGCCGCTGACGATGATGGCGGCGCTGGGGCTGGCGTCGCTGCTGGCCCGGGTCGGCCGTCGCTCGGCCGGCTTCTTCCGCACCCTGTTCTACCTCCCGGTGGTCACCCCCAAGGTCGCCGTCGGCGTGCTGTTCCTGCTGCTGTTCAACGGCCAGGTCGGCCTGATCAACAGCGCGTTGGAGTGGATCGGCATCGATGGTCCGCAGTGGACGACCGACGCGAGCTGGGTCAAGCCCGGGCTGGTGACGATGAGCCTGTGGTCGGTCGGCGGCACCGTGGTGATCTACCTGGCCGCGCTGAAGAACGTGCCGAGCGAGCTGTACGAGGCGGCCGCGATCGACGGCGCCTCGGCCTGGCAGCAGTTCCGCAACGTCACGCTGCCGATGATCAGCGGGGCGTTGTTCTTCACTTTCATCGTGCTGACCATCGCCGCGCTGCAGGTCTTCGACGAGGCGTACACCGCGTTCTACGGGAGCCGCGCGGCGGCTAGCTACAGCAGCGACGCCGCGCTGTTCTACCTGATCTACCTGTTCCAACAGGCCTTCCAGTTCCTTCACATGGGGTACGCCTCCGCGATGGCGTGGCTGCTGTTCGTCGTCATCGTCATCATCACCATCATCCAGGTGCGCGTCAGCCGGCGCTTCGTCTACTACGAGGGAGAGTGAGCCGGTGTCCAGCGTGCAGACGATGACAGCGGCCCCGAACCCGACGACGGCGGCGCCGCCGCGTGGACCCGCGCCCGGCCGCAGCCGCCGCCCGCTGTCCCGGATCGCCTTCTGGGTGATCCTGCTCGGCGCCTCGGTGATCTTCCTCTACCCGTTCCTGTGGCTGGTCAGCGCGTCGCTGAAACCGCGCCCAGAGGTCTTCGACAACCTGCTGGTCCCGCGGCGGTACGCGCCGGGTAACTACGTCGAGGTCTGGCAGGCCGCGCCGGTGCTGGACTGGCTGGTCAACAGCGTGACGGTGTCCCTGGCCGCCGCGGTGACGGTGACCGTGTCCAGCTCGCTGGTGGCGTTCGGCTTCGCCCACTTCCGGTTCCCCGGGCGCAACGTGCTCTTCGGCCTGGTGCTCGGGACCATGATGCTGCCCGCCGCGGTGACCATGATCCCGGTCTACCTGATCTGGAACGGCGCGGGCCTCGCCACCACCCAGGTCCCCCTGTGGGCCGGCAACCTGTTCGGCAGCGCCTTCTACATCTTCCTGCTGCGGCAGTTCTTCCTCGGCCTGCCGCGGGAGCTGTTCGAAGCCGCCCGGGTGGACGGGGCCAGCTACTGGACGATGTTCTGGCGGATCGCCGTGCCGTTGTGCAAGCCTGCCCTGATCGTCACCTTCGTCTTCGAGATCCAGGCCAGCTGGTCGGACCTGATGCGGCCACTGATCTACCTGCGCGATCCCGAGCTGTTCACCCTGCCGCGAGGGCTCAAGGCGATCGTCGACCAGTTCGGGCAGGGCGGTGAGGCGGAGTGGGAGATCGTCCTGGCCGGCAGCGTGATCACCACCCTGCCGATGATCATCCTGTTCTTCATCCTGCAGCGGTACTTCGTCGAGGGCATCGCGACCCAAGGGCGCAAAGGGTGATGGACAGCGCATCGGCGGTCCCCGCGTTCGAGGACGGCGACGGCGCGGCGCCGTCCGACATGGTTCTCGGGTTGGACATCGGCGGCACCAAACTGGCCGCGGGCGTGGTCGAGGCGTCCGGGCGGGTCCGCTCTTTCCTGGCGGCGCCGAGTCTGGCCCGGCAGGGGGCGCGCGTGACCCTCGACCGGCTCTTCGAGCTGGGGCGCGAGGCCGTGGCCCGGGCCGGGACGAACCACGCGGGCCTGGCGGGAGTCGGCATCGGTTGCGGCGGGCCGCTCGATCCCTTTCGAGGCGTCCTGCTGTGTCCGCCACACCTACCGGGTTGGGTGGACGTGCCGATCACCGCGTGGGCCGAAGACGCCCTCGGCCTGCCTGCCGTCCTCGACAACGACGCCACCGCGGCAGCCGCCGGCGAGCACCGCTTCGGCGCCGGAGTCGGCGCCCGGAACCTGGTCTACCTGACCATCTCCACCGGAGTCGGCGGCGGTGTGGTGATCGACGGGAAGGTCTACCGGGGCGCCGCTGGCAACGGCGGTGAGCTCGGCCACGTCACCGTCGACCGAAACGGGCGGCCCTGCCGCAGTTGCGGTCGCCGCGGCTGCCTGGAGGCGTACGTGTCGGGCATCTCCATCGCCGAGCGCGCCGCCGAGGCGCTGGCTGCCGGCGCGACCTCCCAGCTGACAGCGGTGACGGAGCCGACCGCAGTGGACGTGCAGCGGGCGGCCCTGGCGGCCGACCCGGTGGCGACAGCGGTCTGGAACGCCACCGTCGAGGCGCTGGCCTGCGGGCTCACCTCGATCGTGAACGTTCTCGAACCCGAGCTGGCGGTCCTCGGCGGCGGGGTCACCCGGGCCGGGGAGCAGCTGATCGGGCCGGTGCGACAGGCGGTGCTGCGGCAGGCGATGGCCCCGGCGGCGCGGGCGGTGCGGATCGTCCGGGCCGGCCTCGGTGACCGGGTCGGCGTCGTAGGCGCCGCGACGATCGCATTCGAACGACTGCCGATGAGAGGGAAGCACTCGGATGGCTGAGGATCCGGCGGGCCAACTGGCCGAACACGTGCTGCTCGCCCACCGTGTCGGTGAGCTGCTGCCGGCCCTGCGCGCGGTCGGCGACCGATTGATCAGGACGTACCAGGACGGCGGGCGGCTGTTCACCTTCGGCAACGGTGGCAGCGCCGCCGACGCGCAGCACCTCGCGGCCGAGCTGGTCGGCCGGTACCGGCGCGAGCGGCGCCCACTGCCGGCCCTGTCCCTGGCTGTGGACCCGTCGGTGGTGAGCTGCATCAGCAACGACTACGGACCCGACGAGGTGTTCGCGCGTCAAGTGCGGGCGTTCGCACGCCCCGGGGACATGGTGGTCGGCTTCTCCACCAGCGGCCGATCGCCGAACGTCGTCGGTGGTTTGGCCGCCGCTCGAGCGCAGGCCGCCGTCACGGTGCTGTTCACCGGGGCCGGCGGCCCCGCCGCCAAGCACGCCGACCACGTCGTGGCGGTGCCGTCGGAGGTCACCGCGCGGATCCAGGAGATGCACCTGTTACTTCTGCACCTGCTCAGCGAGCAGGTCGACGCCTGGGCGGCGGGAGAGGACAGCCGATGACGCGAGGCAAGCCCGAGCCGGTGGCCGCTGACCAGCCGGCAGCCACGGGGCAGCCGCCGGAGCCGCCTCCCCGACAGCGCCTGCTGCACATGATCGGAAATGCCCACATCGACCCGGTGTGGCTGTGGCAGTGGCCCGAGGGCTACCAGGAGGTGCGGGCCACCTTCCAGTCCGCGATTGACCGGATGGAGGAGTACCCGGAGTTCGTCTTCACCTGCGACTCGGTGTGCTACCTGGCCTGGGTGGAGGAGAGCGACCCGGCGCTGTTCGAAGCGATCCGCAGACGGATCGCCGAGGGCCGCTGGCGGGTGGTGGGCGGCTGGTGGATCGAGCCGGACTGCAACCTGCCGTGCGGGGAGTCCTTCGTCCGACAGGCGCTGTACGCGCAGCGCTACCTCTTCGACCGGTTCGGCATGATCGCCACCGTCGGGGCCAACCTGGATCCGTTCGGCCACAACGTGTCCCTGCCCCAACTGCTGCGCAAGAGTGGGATGGACTCCTACGTGTTCCTGCGCCCCGGGCCCCACGAGATGACCCTGCCGGGCCCGTACTTCTGGTGGCAGTCGCCCGACGGATCGCGAGTGCTGGCCTACCGGATCCCCCACGAGTACTGCGCCCCCCGCCACGACCTGGGCAACCACGTGGACAAGTCGCTGGCGCAGTTGCCGCCCGACGAGCCGGAGCTGATGGTCTTCTACGGCGTGGGCAATCACGGCGGCGGGCCGACCAGGGCGAACCTGGACAGCATCCGCCGCCTCGACGCGGTCGACGGGCTGCCCCGGTTGCGGTGCAGCTCGCCCCGCGAGTTCTTCGACCGGCTCCTCGAGCGGGGCGGCGACATCCCGCTGCACGACTCGGAGCTGCAGCACCACGCGGTGGGCTGCTACTCGGCCCACTCCGGCGTCAAGCGGTGGAACCGCCGGGCGGAGAACCTGCTGCAGCGTGCCGAGAAGTGGGCTGCCGTCGCCCACGTGCTGACCGGCCTGGAGTACCCGCTCGCCCGGTTCGGCGAGGCGTGGAAACTGGTGCTGTTCAACCAGTTCCACGACATTCTCGCCGGCGCCGCGATCGCCCCGGCCTACCAGGACAGCCGCGACCAGTACGGTCACGCCAGCTCGATCGCGGCGACCGCGTTCAACCGCGCCGTGCAGTCGGTGAGCCGGCGGATCGACATCCCGCAAGAGCCCGACATGACGCCGCTGGCAGTGTTCAACCCCCACCCGTGGCGTCTCGTCGCCGACGTGGAGTTCGAGTTCGGCGGCTTCCCCGCCTTCGACGCCCGGGTCGTCGACGACGCCGGAGCGCCCGTGCCGGTGCAACGCACCCGGTCGGCAGCCACGGTGAACGGGCAGCGCCGGCGGCTGGTCGTCGCCGCGGACGTCCCTCCGCTGGGGTACCGGGTGTACCGGATCCACCCGGGTTCGGAGTCCGGCTCCCCCACGCCGCCCGAGTCCGCCGTCACCGCAGCCGGCGTCACAGCGGCCGGCGCCGCGCTGGAGAACGAGTTCGTCAGCCTCGAGGTGGATCCCGCCACCGGTTGGCTGAGTCGGCTGCGGGACAAGGCGAACGACGCCGACCTGCTCCCCTCCCCGGCCGGCAGCCACGCGGTCGTCGTCGACGACCCGCCCGACACCTGGGGACACCGGGTGCTCAGCTACGACGACGTGATCGGGGAGTTCGAGCCGGTCTCCGTGCGCCTGGTCGAAGCCGGTCCGGTGCGGGCGGTGCTGCGGGTGGAGAGCCGCTACCGCGACTCTGCGCTCGCCGAGGAGTTCGTGCTCGGCGCCCGCTCCCGGCATGTCGAGGTGCGGGTGAGCCTGGACTGGCGGGAGAAGCAGCGGATGCTCAAGCTGCGCGTGCCCACCGCGATCGCGGCCGAGCAGGCTGCCTACGACGCGCCGTACTCCCACATCGAGCGCCCCGCCGACGGCGCCGAGGAGCCGGCACAGGCCTGGGTGGACGTCTCCGGCGACCTGCCCGACGGGCGCCGCGCCGGGCTCTCTGTGCTCAACGACGGCAAGCATGGCCACGATGTGAGGGGCGGCGACATCGGGATCACCGTGGCACGCAGCCCGGTCTACGCCTGGCACGAGCCGAAAGAGCTCGACCCGGACGGCGTGTACGAGTACCTCGACCAGGGCCCGCAGGAGTTCAGATACGCGCTCGTGCCGCACGCCGGAGACTGGCGCGACGTCGGCGCGGTGCGGCTCGCGGCGGAGCTGAACCAGCCGGCGTTCCCGCTGCTGGAGTCGTGTCACCCGGGCGAGCTGCCACAGCAGGCGTCGTACCTGTCGGTCAGCGACGCCGCGGTGGCGCCGACGGCGCTGAAGCTGTCCGAGGACGGCGACGGCGACCTGATCCTGCGGGCGTACGAGACCGCCGGCGCCCGCGTGGCAGTATCGATCGAGCTGCCGCTGCTGGGGCGCGCCGTGGCGGCCGACTTCGGCCCACACGAGATCAAGACCTTCCGGATCCCACGCGACCCGGCGCGCCCGGTGATCGAGACGAACCTGCTGGAGTGGCCGGATGCCACCGTCGAGGAGGACCCGTGACGGTCTTGCGGCTCGACGGCGACGACTGGCAGCTGCGGCCGTGCCTGGGGGAAGAGTGGCGATGGCACCTCACCCCGGACCAGCCGCGAAACGCGCCGGGCTGGCTGCCGGCGCGGGTCCCGGGCAGCGTCATCGACGACCTGTGGCGGGCGGGCGAGGTCCCGGACCCGTACGTCGGCCGCAACAGCCTGCTGCTGGAGTGGGCGCCGGCGCGCGCCTGGCTGTGCCGCCGCTGGGTCGACGTGCCGCCGCTGGCCGAGGGCGACCGCGCGGTGCTGTGCTTCGACGGCGTGGACCACGCCGCCAGCCTGTGTCTCGATGGGGAGCAGGTCGCCGAGCACGAGGGCTCCTTCGTGCCGTTCCAGGTCGACGTGACGTCGCAGGTCGCTTCCGGCGGACGGCGCCTGCTCGCGGCCGCGCTGGGCGTGACCCTGGAGGACGGCCGGCCGCACGAGGCTCCCGGCTGGGCGGTCGCCGAGGACAATCTGATCCACCTGCTGCCCGGCGAGTCGCGAGCCGTGCGGGTCGTGTGGCGGGCGGCTCCCGCGGCGGACCGGGCGCTGCGGATATCCGGCTTCAACCTCGAGGAGCGCCGTGTCTGTTGACGCCCCGCGGCCCCAGGCTGGCGACGGGCACACGCTGCGGCCCGCGGAACACGGCTTGGCGCTGCTGCCGCACGTCGCCGCGGTGCTGGACCCCGACGGCGGGATCGAGCCGATCCCGGTGACGCGCAGGCGCAGCGAACCCGGCGGCGGCTTCGTCATCGAGGGCGAGTCCCGCCGGTTTCGCGCGCGGGCGGAGGCGACGCCCGCACGGGTCGCCTCCGACGAGCGGGCGGCGACCCGCCTGACGGTGCGGCTCGACGTGACCTGCACAGCGCCCGAGCCGACCGTCGCGGGGCTGCGGGTGGAGCTGCTGCTCGGCGCGACCGACGACCCGGGTTGGCTGGTTCCCGGGGTGTTCTACGGCGAGAACCGGCTGCCGGACTGCGTCCGCCGGTACCCGCGGTTCGCCGCCGGAGACCCCGACCCCGACGGCTTCGAGTCGCCCGAGTGGGCGTTCCGGGCCGACCGGGCCGCCACGCCCGCCGTCTTCGCCTGGGACCGCGCCGGCGGGGCCGCCCTCGTCACCGGCGAGCGGTCCGGGCTCGGACAGTCCGGGGTCGGGTTCGCGCTGGCCGGCGACCAACCGGCGCTGCGGCTGCACTTCCCGTACCGGGAGGAGCCGGTGGTCTACGACGGCTCGGAGACGCCGCTGCCGCCGGACGTGCCCCGCTGCCAGTGGGCGCCGGGGCAGCAGGCGCGGCTGGAGTTCGACGTCTACCTGCTCGGCGGGGACCGGCACGGCTACACCGACGTGCTGCGGGACGTGCACGCGCGCACCGCGCCCGGCGAGGCCGACGACGTGGCGTGGGTGTCGGTGGCGGAGGCCGCCGACCTGGCCGCCTGGGGGCTTTATCGCTGGCACTACCGGCCCGACCCGCCGGTGCTGTTGGAGACCGCGGCGTTCGACCGGCACGCCCTGGGCGAGCGCGGCGACCGGCAGGCGATGCACGTGTCCTGGGTGAGCGGCGCCCCGTACGCGTACGCGCTGCTGCGGCACGGCCGGCGGCGCCACCGGGCCGACTACGTCGACGCCGCCGTGAAAGTGCTCGACAACATCGCCGACAACCTCTCCCCCGCCGGCACGTTCTGGGGACAGTGGAGCGCCTCCCGCGGCTGGCACGCCGGTTGGACTTCCGACCAGCGACGGTTGCACTCCCGAACCCTGGGGGACGCGACGCTGTTCCTGCTCCGGGCGGCCGTCGCAGAGCGGGCGGCGGGGCGTCCCCGGCCGTCCTGGGAGGCCGCTGTCCGGTCCAACCTGGAGGTGGCCCGCGCCGGGCAACGGCCGGACGGCGCGCTGGGCTCAGCCCACCACGCCGCCACCGGCGCGGTGCTCGACTACGCCGGCACCGCCGGCCTGGCATGGATCGCGCCGCTGGTCGAAGCGGCCGTCGCGTTCGACGAGCCCGGCCACCTGGAGGCGGCGTGCCGGGCCGGGGAGCACTACCTGGACGCGATCCGCGCGGAGTTCCTCTGCGGCGCCCCGGAGGACGTCGACCTCGCCCCCACCTCCGAGGACGGGTACCTGGCGGTGATGGCGTACGCCCTGCTGCACGAGCACGACGGCGACGCCCTCTGGCTGGCCGCGGCCCGGCGCGCCGCCGACTGGATGCTCACCTTCCGCTACACGTACGACGTGGCGTTCGGCCCGCACACCCTGCTCGGGCAGTACGGCTTCCGGACCCGCGGCGCCGACCAGGCGTCCCCGGCCAACCAGCACCTGCACTCCTTCGGCCTGATCTGCGCTCCGGAGATGCGGCGCCTGGCCGAGTCCGCGGACGACCCGTACTACCGGGAGTCGACCCGGGAGAACCTGGCCTGTTTCCGGCAGTTCGTGGCGCGCCACGACGGGGACTTCAACGCGTACCGGGGGATGGTGAGCGAGCGCTTCTACCAGACAGCCTGTTTCCAACCGAAGGGGATGCTGCTCACCCTCTCCCACGCCTGGTGCGTCGGGGTGCTGTTGCACGCCTGCGAGGACGCGCTGGACGCCGCCGGCACGACCAGGGTGGACCAATGAGCGGCGGGCTCGGGTTCCCGGAGG
>WHSM01000587.1 GCA_009380105.1 Micromonosporaceae bacterium | reverse complement strand
GGCGACGTCGCCCGCAAGGACAGCGAAGGCAACTTCTACCACCTCGACCGCACCGTCGACGTCATCGACACCGTCGCGGGACCGGTCTACAGCCTCCCTGCCGAGGAGGTGCTGCTGGCCGACTGCGGCGACCTGGTGCAGGACTGCTCGGTGCTCGGAGTGCCTGGTCCGGCCGGGGAAGGTCAGCGACCCATCGCCGTGGTGCGGCTCCAGTCGGACGTGGCGGACACGACCGCCGAGGCGGTGCAGGACGCGGCGAACAAGGCCCTCGCCAACGCCGGTCTCGCGACTCTAGCCGCGGTGATCGTCGCGCGTACGGCCGACGACTTCCCGCTCGGACCCACCGGCAAGGTGCTCAAACGCGAGCTGCGCGCGAGGCACGCCACCCTGTTGACCCACTGAGCGCTGCGCCCGGCCGAGCACTGTGCCCGGCCGAGCACTGTGCCCGGCTGAGCGCTCCCTGCTGACCTGGCGAACGAGAAGGGCGACCATGACCTCGGACGCGCCGAACCCGCTGCGCCGCATGTGCTGGATCTTCCCCGATCGGGAATCGACCCGGACGGGTGCGATGTGGCGCCACTACTTCTGGGACATGTACGCCGAGGTCGCCGCGGACCTCGGCCTGAGCTGGACCAGGCACGCCACCGACGCCGTGACGGTGGACGGCCTGGAGCCTGGCAAGCCACGGGTGTACGTCGACGACGAACTCGTCGCCCCCGAGGACACGCTGTTCATCACCGCGTTGTACTCGCTGCCGTACCAGTCGATGGATGTTTTCAACCAGTACGCGCTGTACGCGGTGCTGGAACAGACCGGCTTCTACCTGCCGTTTCCGCCGGGCCTGTCTCCCATCGCCAACGACAAGGCGGCCGCGATCCTCTACCTGCACGACTCGCCCGTGCCCCCGATCCCCACGATCCGCATCGGCACCGGGCGGGACGTGGGCAAGCACCTGTACGAAGCGGCGCTGGGAAGCCTCACCTACCCGGCGATCATCAAGCCGACCGGGTGGTGCGGCGGGGGCGGGGTGAACCTGGCCCGCAGCGCCGAGGACATTCGGGGGCTGGCCAGCCTGGCGCAGGGCGGCGACACCACGCTCGTCGCGCAGCCGTATCTGGGCGACGGCACGATCGACTACCGGGTCTACGTCATCGACGGGCAGCCCTACGCGGTGCTGAAGCGGACCCCGGAGGACGGCTCCCCGGTGGCGAACGCCAGCCGTGGCGGCGCGATGGAGTTCGCGTCCATGCCCGAAGAGTTGGCGGAGGCGACGGCGTACTTCGCCGAGAAGCTGCCGATCCCGTTCTTCTGCGTGGACTTCCTGTTCGACGGCGAGCGGTTCTGGTTCTCCGAACTGGAGCCCGACGGCGTCGTCGCCCCCGACTTCGACGATCCGGACCGGGCGATCCAGCGGGACATCACCCGAGCGCGTTGGATCGCCTACCGGAACGGGCACGCGCGATGGCTGGCGGCCAGAGGCGCCGGCGTCGCCGAGGCCGGGGTCGGGGTCGGGGCCGGGGCCGGCACGACAACCGCATTCAGTGGAGGTGTGGCAACCACATGACCGAATCGTTCTCTCTCTCGCCAGCGGCGGCCGAGCCGCGCCTGCGCGTCGCGCAGCGCTCGCTCACGCGGCTGAAGCGGGTCCCCGAACTCGCGCCGCGGTACGCCGACCACGACAAGGTGCTCACGCTGGACGACATCGCCGCGCTGCCCCCACTTGTGAAGAACGACCTGAACGTGGCCCTGGCGCACCTGAAGCCCAAGGCCGAGCAGGGCGCCACCTGGCTCTTCCAGAGCGGCGGCAGCACGGGCGCGCCCAAGGTGGGCTACGCGCCCACCGGCTTCTACATGACCGGCGTGCACGCGCAGTGGCAACCCCTCGACCGGGACGACGTCTTCGTCAACGGCTGGGGCGCCGGCCGGATGTGGGGGGCGCATTTCCTGGCCGCCGCCTTCGCCGACCTC
>WHSM01000098.1 GCA_009380105.1 Micromonosporaceae bacterium | reverse complement strand
GACGACGAAGGCGACGCCGCTGGCGCTCCTGCTGGTGACGACAACAACCGGAACTCTGCCGCTGGGCGGGACAAGGCGGGCCTCGTGTCGACCAGCCACTCCGGTCCCGGCACCACGACCCTCGCTCTGATCGCGCTCATCTGCCTGCTTGGCGTCGCGGCCGCCGCTCTGCGTACCATCGTGGTGTCGCGCGCTGCTCGGGTGAGCAGCATCTGATAACTACATGAGCCCCGCGGGGCGCCTGATTCCACTTCGTCGGTGTGGTCGTTCCTCCCCAGGTCCCACCCAGAGAATTCGGATAGGGCGTCCCGCGGCTGTTATTGTTAAGGGCCTGCCTGGCGTCAAGATCACCAGGCGGGCCCTTATCAGTTCACACACCGCCGGGCCGATCCCGGCGGACCCGCGTGTGGACGACGCATACGACCCCTGCCACGGAGAGACCGTGGCCGCTGAGACCACAGGGGGTGAGATTCGTCTTGCGTCACTATGAAGTCATGGTGATCCTCGATCCCGATCTCGAGGAGCGCACCGTCGCACCGTCTCTCGAGACGTACCTCAACGTCATCCGCACCTCGGGCGGCTCCGTCGAGAAGCTCGACGTGTGGGGACGGCGCCGTCTCGCGTACGAGATCCAGAAGAAGTTCGAGGGCATCTACGCCGTCATCGACCTGCAGGCCGAGCCGACCGCGGTCGCGGAGCTGGAGCGTCAGCTGCGCCTCAACGAGTCGATCCTCCGAACCAAGGTCATCCGCCCCGACCTGCGATAGTGACCCGTAACGCGCGTGTCTGCCAGGCTCGTCACACCGATGTGGCACGGTGACATCTGTTGCCTCAAGCGGGCGGGCTGACTGCAGGCGCGCGACACGACAGGGAGTAATCCATGGCAGGAGACACCGTTATCACGGTCGTCGGCAACCTGGTCGATGACCCGGAGCTGCGGTTCACGTCTTCGGGGGCCGCGGTGGCGAAGTTCCGAATCGCCTCCACGCCGCGATTCCTGGACAAGCAGACCGGCGAATGGAAGGACGGCGACGCCCTCTTCCTGAGCTGCAACATCTGGCGGCAGGCGGCGGAGAACGTCGCCGAGTCGCTCACCCGGGGCTCCCGGGTGATCGTCCAGGGTCGGCTGCGGCAACGGTCGTACGAGACCCGGGAAGGTGAGAAGCGGACCGTGTACGAGCTGGAGGTCGACGAGGTCGGCCCTTCGCTGCGGTACGCCACCGCGAAGGTGCAGAAGATGTCTCGGAGTTCCGGCGGAGGCGGCGGTTTCGGCGGCTCCGGAGGGCAGTCCAACAACGGCGGCTTCGCCAAGGACGACCCGTGGGCCTCGGCGACCCCCGCCGCGTCCGGCGCCGCTGGCGCATCCGGCGCATCCGGCTCTGGGTCGTACGACGAAGAGCCCCCGTTCTGATCACTCGCCCGGCACGGCCGAACGTCCGGCCGGGTATCGCATGAGGTAACTGGAGAAGTTAAGCAATGGCAAAGCCCGCGTCTGTGCGCAAGCCCAAGAAGAAGGTGAATCCTCTCTACAAGGAGAAGATCACCTACGTCGACTACAAGGACACCGCGCTGCTGCGCAAGTTCATCTCGGACCGGGGCAAGATCCGCGCCCGCCGCGTCACCGGGGTCGACTCGCAGCAGCAGCGGCAGATCGCCCGTGCGATCAAGAACGCTCGCGAGATGGCTCTGTTGCCGTACAAGAGCCAGGCCCGCTGAGGAGGATCACCAGAATGAAGATCATCCTTACGCAAGAGGTGACGGGCGTGGGTTCGCCCGGTGACATCCTCGAGGTGAAGGACGGCTACGGCCGCAACTACCTGCTCCCCCAGGGGTTCGCGATCAGGTGGACCAAGGGCGGCGAGAAGCAGGTCGCCACGATCAAGCGCGCCCGCGAGGTGCGCGAGGTCCGCGACCTGGGCCAGGCCGAGGAGATCAAGGCGCAGTTGGAGAGCCTCAAGGTGACGTTCTCTGCCCGCGCTGGTGAGCAGGGTCGGTTGTTCGGCTCCGTCACCTCTTCCGAGGTCGTGGGCGCTGTGCGCTCGGCCGGCGGCCCTAACCTGGACCGTCGCCGGGTGGAGTTGCCCGGCCACATCAAGGCCGTCGGCAGCTACCAGATCAAGGTGCGGCTGCACTCCGAGCTGTCGGCCATGATCCCGTTCGAGGTCACCGCGGCCAAGTGACGCGACGCTGGCGCGCCCGATGGCGCGTCGGCGGATTGTCTCATCAGGGAGTCTGTCCCGGCCCTGCCACGTCGTCACCATGGCGACTGGCAGACGCCGGACAGGCTCCCTGACGTGCGTCTGGCAAGCTCTTTCGGTGAGATAGGCGGAGTCGTTAGAATCCTTCAGCATCATGCCGAGAAGCGACATTCGGCTCACACGAAGGGATCACAGATGACCTCCGCTAGATGGTTACATCGCAAGGGGATCGTCCTGGCCAGCGCCCTGGCCGTGCTCGGGTCCGTCGTGGCAGGGCCGACCGCCGCGTCAGCCTCGGTGTCGACCACGGAGAACAGACAATTCAACGCCGGGCACCTGAACATCCTGCACTCGCTGTCACACGAGCGGTTCGCCCACGACCTGAACCTGATCACGTCGAGGGCCGGGATCGTCGGCCTCAACGAAGTGGCGGACCGCCGCGCCTTCCTGACGGACTGGGCCGCGCGGAACGGCTGGCATTTCTATGCCCCGGACCCGGGGCACGCCAGGGACAACGCGCTGCTCGCCAAGAAGTCCATGTTCGACGTGGTGAGCCGGGGCTCCGTCTTCGCCTGCGACACCAATGGCCCCGGCGAGCCGCCGCCCGCGCGGTACACCAACTGGGTGCGTTACCAGCACAAGGCCACCGGGCGGTACGTGTTCCACCTGAACACCCACGCCAACTCTCACATCGACAACAACGGCCACCCGTACGACCTGCCTCGCACGGAGTGCGCCGAAAAACACTTCCGCGGCATCCGAGACCTGGCCGACAGCAAGCGGAGCTCCGGCCAGGTGGTGGTGAGCGGTGACCTGAACGTCGACTACGTCGCTGACAAGCGGGTGCAGTACGTCAATTTCCCGTACGTGGTCCTCGACGAGCGCGGCAGCACCGGCGCGCTGCCCGGCCTGCGCTCCAACTACACCATCCACGGAGTCAAAGGCACCGGCACCCTCGGAGACCGGCACATCGACTACATCTACCTCTGGAAGCGCCTTCCTGAGCATCAGAAGATGTGGATGACCGACTACGGGATCGTGGGCGGCACAGAATCAGACCACAATGCGGTCGTGGCGAACTTCGCGATCGCGATGCCTGGTTGAGCCGCGCACGCCCGCCATCGTTAAGCTCGATAACCGTGGCGCGGGCTAACGGGCGGGTTGCGGCCCTCCTCCATGAGTACGCCGAGCTGCTCGCGATCGTCGGCAGCGATGCGTTCAAGGCGCGGGCGTACGAGAAGGCGGCCCGGGCTGTCGCCGGGCACCACGAGGACGTCGGCGGCATGGACGAGGCCGCGATCAGGTCCATCCCCAACGTCGGCAAGTCGATCGCCGGCAAGGCCGCCGAGATCCTTCGCGACGGCACCTTCCAGGGCTTGGAGGATCTGCGCGCCGAGGTCCCGGAGGGCGTGCGGCAGCTCGCCGCGATCCCGACGCTCGGCCCCAAGAAGGCGCTCATGCTCTACCGCGAGCGCGGCGTCTCCGACGTGGAAGGGCTGCTCGACGCCGTGAACACCGGCAAGCTGCGCGGCCTGAGAGGCTTCGGCCCCAAGACCGAGCAGAACATCCTCGCCGGGGTCAGCCTGATGCGGCGGGCCGGCGAGCGGGTGCCGCTCAATGTCGCGCTGAAGGTGGCGGAGGAGATCGTCGCGGCGATCTCCGAGATCCCAGGGTGCGAGCGCTGCACGTACGCCGGCTCGCTCCGCCGCGGCCGGGAGACGATCGGCGACATCGACATCCTCGCGGCGGCCAGTGACTCGACGCCGCTGATGGAGCGGTTCGTCGACCTGCCGCAGGTCGCCGAGGTGATCGCCCACGGCGACACGAAGACCTCTGTCCGCACGTACGCCGGCCTGCAGGTCGACCTGCGGGTGGTGCCGCCGGAGTGCTGGGGCGCCGCGCTCCAGTACTTCACGGGCTCCAAGGCGCACAACGTGCGGGTACGCGAGATCGCCGTGCGCCAGGGTCTGAAGCTCTCCGAGTACGGGCTCTTCGACGCCGAGTCCGGCGCCCTGCTCGTCGCCGACACCGAGCGGGCCGTGTACGAGCGGCTCGGCCTGGCCTGGATCCCGCCGACGCTGCGCGAGGACTGGGGCGAGGTGGCGGCGGCTGCGAAGGACGAGCTGCCGACCCTGGTCGAGGTGAAGGACCTCCGCGGCGACCTGCACAGCCACACTGATCTCACCGACGGGGTCGCGACACTGGAGGACATGGTCGCGGCGGCCGCCGCGCGAGGGTACGAGTACTACGCCGTCACCGACCACGCGCCCGACCTGACCATGCAGCGGATGACGCTGGACAAGGCCCGCGAGCAGCGGGAACGGCTCCGGGAGCTGCAGCAGCGCTACCCGGACATGCGGCTGCTGCACGGCAGCGAGCTGAACATCGCCGCCGACGGCTCGGTGGACTGGCCGGAGGAGATCCTCGCCGAGTTCGACGTGTGCGTGGCGAGCGTGCACCACCAGTTCCGCTTGTCGGCGGCCGAGCAGACCCGACGCCTGATCCGGGCCTGCGAGAACCCGCGTGTGCACGTGATCGGCCACCTCACCGGGCGCCGGATGGGTCGACGCGATCCGATCGACCTGGACTTCGACGCGGTGTTCGCGGCGGCGGCGCGCACCGGCACGGCTCTGGAGGTCAACGGCGGGCCGCAGCGACTCGACCTGAAGGACGAGCACGTCCGGTGGGCGCGGCGGCACGGGGTGCGTTTCACGATCGACAGCGACGCGCACTCCACCACGCAGCTGGAGTACGTCCGGTACGCCACGCTCACCGCCCAGCGCGGCGGCCTGACTTCCGACGAGGTGATCAACACTTGGTCGTACCAACGCTTCTCGGAATTCCTGGAGCGGAAACGGTCGGCGAGCTGACCCGGACGCTTCACCGCAGTCCGGCCGCAGCCGGTGCGGCGGCGCAACCGTTGCGGATGACGGAGCGTGGTGTTTCAGAAGCGCACGGAAGGGCAGGTACTCCCGCGTGCACGTATCAGCGCCACCGTCGGCGGCTTCTCAGGTGCGGTACGCGGCGGCAAAGGACCGCGCCGGCCTGGGGTTGCGCGGGTACGCCGTCGTCCCCGGCGCCGACCCCGACGACCCGGCGCGGGTGGCGCGCCGTCTGGTGTTCAGGGAGCGTGGCGACGCGGCCGGCCACATGCCGGAGCCCGACGGGCCGAGATTGTGGGATCTCGTCGTGCCGGCGGCTTCAGAGCAGCCCGGGCGGCGGGAGCTGCGGTTCGGGACGTACCTGGACGACGTGACGCAGAAGCAGAACATCATGGTCTATCCCCGCCGTGACCTCACTATGGCAGGCGAGGTCCGGCGACTGCGGCCGTACTACACCGTGCGCAACACGCTGGCGATCATCTCCAGCAGCGTCGACATTCCACGAGGGGCCGACGAGTGAAGATCGCATTCCTGATCACTCACGCATACGGCATGGGCGGCACCATCCGCACGGTCACCACGCTGGCCAACCAACTCTGCCAGCGCCACGACGTGGAGGTGATCAGCGTCAACCGCACCCGCGAGCGGCCGTTCTTCCGCCTCGATCCACGGATCCGGCTGCGTCCGCTCTACGACCGGGTCGACGGCGACGGCGGTGGCTGGCTTCGCGGCCTGCTCAGCTCACGGCGCAGCCTTCTGATGCACCGATGGGACAAGGCGCACTCCCACTACAACCTGTGGGGTGACCTGCGAGCCCTCAAAGTGATCCGCGATCTCGACGCCGACGTGCTGATCGGCACGCGGCCCGCGCTGAGCCTGTTCGCCGCGCGCTGGGCCCCGGACCGGGTGGTCAAGGTCGCGCAGGAGCACAGCTACGTCTTCTCCCATCACCGGCGGGTCCGCGATGCGATGCGCCGCCTCTACCCGCGCCTGGACTGCGTGGTCTCGCTGACTCCGGCAAGCGCCGAGGACATGGACGCCGTGCTCGGACACGCGGGCATCCGGCACCCTGTCATCCCGAACTCGATCGACACCGAAGGCCGCCCGATCTCCACTCAGCAGAACAAGCTCGTCGTGGCGGCCGGCCGCCTCGCTCCCGGAAAGCAGCACAAGCACCTGGTCAAGGCGTTCGCGCGGGTGGCGCGCAAGCACCCGGACTGGAAGCTGCGCATCTACGGGGCCGGAGCCTGCCGGGACGCGTTGCGGCGGCAGATCTTCAAGCGGGACCTGCACAACCACGTGTTCCTCATGGGCCAGTGCCCGAACATGGAGCGGGAGTTCGCCAAGGGCTCCATCTCCGTCATGTGTTCCCGGTACGAGGGGCTCAGCATGAGCATCCTGGAGTCGATGGCGTGCGGGGTGCCGGTGGTCAGTTACGACTGCGATCACGGCCCACGGTCGATCATCACGTCCGGCGAAGACGGACTGCTGGTGCGCAACGGCGACCCGCGCGCGCTCGCTGACGGCATCATCGAGCTGATCGAGGACGAGTCGCGGCGCCGGGCGATGGCCAAGACGGCGATCGACACGGCGTCGGCGTACGACCAGCGGGTGATCGCCCGACGCTGGGAGAAGCTGTTCGAAGAACTACTAGCCGCCAAGCGTGGCTGAACACCCCATACCCCCGCGTCGATCACTCATTGGACGCTGCGCATGCGGACACTGGCCCCGAACGCGGCACAGCGCCCGACGATTGATCATCAAGAGCCTCCTCGGCCGCCCCACGTCGCGGCGCTCATGGCGGGCGAGGTTTCCGCCGGGTGCGCGGCGCGCGGGCCGCGACACACCGACAAGTCGACGATTTTTCTTCGTCCACAATTTGGGGACAGACGTTCGCGCTGGTCAAACGCGCGCGAGGGCTTTGTGCACAGGCCTGTCCACAGGCGATCTCCACAAGCTGTGCACAGCGCGTACACAGGTCAGCGGGTGTCGTCCACAGCTTGTCCATAGGCTTGTCCACTGTCCGATTTGGGGTATCGCGGCGGTGTTCCTATCGTGGTCGACACGGTCGCCATCAGGGGCGTCAGCACACTCCGGCACAGGGGGCTGCGTCGACTTTGGTCGACGGTTTGTCAGGGGTGCGTGGACAGACCCGGCGCTTTTGTCACAGGGCCGGTGTGTGATGGCGTACCAAAGGGGGGCGTGGCGTGTAGGGGGCACAACGGTGGCGGTCTCAGACGAAATCCGGCCAGCCGGTCCGCGGCTGCAGTCGGCCGACGCTATTGACGCGCAGTTCGAGCGCACGCCGCCTCAAAACCTCGCCGCGGAGCAGTGCGTGCTGGGCGGCATGCTGCTGTCCAAGGACGCGATCGCGGACGTCGTGGAGATCCTCCGCACCGGCGACTTCTACAAGCCGGCGCACGCCACCATCTTCGACGCGGTCCTGGACCTCTACGGCCGCGGCGAGCCCGCGGACCCGATCACGATCGCCTCCGTGCTCGCCGACTCCGGCGATCTCGGCCGGATCGGCGGCGCGCCGTACCTGCACACGTTGATCTCCAGCGTGCCGACAGCGGCGAACGCCGCCTACTACGCGCGCATCGTCGCCGAGCGCGCCGTTCTGCGCCGCCTTGTGGAGGCCGGCACCAGGATCGTCCAGTTGGGGTACGGCTCCGCGGCCGGCTCCGGGCGCGATGTCGACGACGTGGTGGACCTGGCGCAACAGGCGGTGTACGACGTCACCGAGCGCCGGGTCAGCGAGGACTTCGCGATCCTGGGCGAGTTGCTGCAGCCGGCGCTCGACGAGATCGAGTCCATCGGGGCCAACGCCGGCGAGATGACCGGCGCGCCAACCGGCTTCACCGACCTGGACCGCCTGCTCAACGGCCTGCACCCGGGCCAGCTCATAGTCGTCGCCGGAAGGCCCGGTCTTGGGAAGGCCTTGGCGCTGGACACGCCATTGGCCACGCCTGATGGCTGGACCACGATGGGAGAGGTCCGGGCGGGGGATCTGCTGATCGGCGCCGACGGCCGTCCCACAACGGTGGTCGCCGCGACGGAGGTGCTGCACGATCGGCCGTGCTACGAGGTCGAGTTCTCCGACGGCACGGTGATCGTCGCCGACGCGTGGCACCAGTGGCTCACTCTCACTCGGGCGTCGCGCCGTTACGGCAAAGATCCTGAGGTGCGGACAACCGAGCAGATCGCCGAGACGCTGCGGACGAACACGGCTGATCGCAGGCTCAATCACTCCGTGGTCAACGCGCGTGCGTTGGATCTGCCCGAGCGGGAGTTGCTGGTTCCGCCGTACACGCTTGGCGTGTGGCTCGGCGACGGGCACTCGGCCGATGCCCGGTTCACCAGCGCCGACCCGGAGATCGTGACGTATGTCGAAGCGGAAGGGCTCGACGTCGGCTCGGTGACGGCGCGACTGCGCACGATCGGTGTCCTCGGAGACAAGCACATCCCTGATGGGTACCTGCGAGCCTCCGAGACCCAACGGCGCGCTCTGCTCGCCGGCCTGCTCGACACCGACGGCTATGCGCACAAGGACGGCGCGGTCCAGTTCAGCGTGACCAACCGGAGGCTGGCCAACGATGCGTACGAGTTGGTGGTGGGCCTCGGCTACCGCTGCCAGATGACGACCAAGCGCGTCAAAGGTCGCACGGAGGACTCGTCGGTCGCGTACACCTTGACCTTCAGCACGCAGGACGACGTGTTTCGGTTGGAGCGCAAGCGGCTGGCGCACAAGGAGCGGCGGCGGACCACGAGCACGGTGCGCTCGGGCTCACGCTTCATCGTCGATGTCCGGCCAGTCCCCAGCGTGCCTGTTCGCTGCGTCGAGGTGGACAACTCCGACCATCTCTATGTCGCGGGCAGGTCTATGGTTCCGACGCACAATTCGACAGCAGCCATGGATTTTGTCCGTGCCACGTCGATTCGCCATAGTTTGCCGAGTCTGATGTTCAGCCTGGAGATGAGCAAGGTCGAGATCGTGATGCGACTGCTCGCGGCCGAGGCCCGGGTGCCGCTGCACGTGCTGCGCTCCGGTCAGCTCTCCGACGACGACTGGACGAAGCTGGCGCGGCGGATGGGTGAGATCTCCGAGGCCCCGATGTTCGTCGACGACACCCCGAACATGACGTTGATGGAGGTGCGGGCGAAGTCCCGGCGGCTCAAGCAGCGTCACGACCTCAGGCTCATCATCGTGGACTACCTCCAGTTGATGACCTCGGCGGGTCGGGTGGAGAGCCGGCAGCAGGAGGTCGCGGAGTTGTCCCGGGGTCTGAAGCTGCTCGCAAAAGAGGTCGAGTGCCCGGTGATCGCGGTCAGCCAGCTGAACCGAGGTCCGGAGCAGCGCACCGACAAACGACCGCAGTTGTCCGATTTGCGCGAATCAGGCAGCATTGAGCAAGATGCGGATGTTGTCATACTTCTGCACCGTGAGGACTACTACGACAAGGAGTCCCCGCGCGCGGGCGAGGCGGACTTCATCGTGGCCAAGCACCGTAACGGCCCCACCGACATCGTCACGGTCGCCGCTCAGCTCCACTTCTCCCGATTCGTGGACATGGCCATCTGAGCGCCCGCGACCTCGATGCGTCCGGCGGCGCGAGCCCACGCTGAAGGATGCCCGCTGCCGGCGCGCGGGCTGGCCGGAAGTGAACCCGGTCAACGCTGGCCACGAGGTCTCCGTGCAGATGGGCTTCTTGGTCGAACTGGCTTGACCTTGCCGTAACGTCAACTTTTACCGTTGTGCCTGTGGGCCGGGATGGTCCTGACCCACAGGCGACGTGGAGGGAAGCGGCGATGGCGTGGTCGATCGCGCAGGTGGCGCGGATGTCCAAGGTGACATCCCGGACCCTGCGTCACTACGACGACATCGGTCTGCTGCCTCCCGCGTGGATCGGCCCCAACGGATACCGCTACTACGAGCGCGATCAGCTGCTGCGGCTGCAGCAGGTCCTCCTGATGCGTCAGCTCGGACTCGGCCTGGACGTGATCACGGAGGTCGTGAACGACGGCCGCGACCGGGTCGAGGCGCTGCGGAGGCATCACCGCTCGCTCGTCGCCGAACGGGACCGCTTCCAGCGGCTGGCCGACACCGTCGCCAAGACGATCGAGGAACTGGAAAGAGGTGACGACATGGCGACCGGATCAGTGGCGCACTGGTTCGAGGGCATCGACTCCGAGACCCAGGCCCGATACCAGGCCGAGGCCGCCCAGCGCTGGGGCGCCGAGGCGGTGGCGAGAGCCAACGAGCGGGTCGAAGGCAGGACCATGGAGCAACATGAGCAGTCGATCCGGGAGTGGACCGACACGCTCGGCAGGCTGGTCGAGTTCATCGAGGCCGGCGTGCCGGTGGACGACCCACGCGTGTTCGAGGCGCTCGACGGGCATCGTCGGTGGCTCTCGGCGTACTGGGAGCCGAACCGTGAGTCCTACACGGGCCTCGGCGACCTGTACGCGGACGACCCCCGGTTCCGGAGGAGCTTCGACAAGACCCATCCGGAACTCGCGGAGTTCATGCGGCGGGCGATGGTGGCTTACGCCCAAGCCCGGATGTCGTAGGGTGCGGTGAGGCTGACGCGGCTGACTTCGGTCAACGCGCCGAATGCCGACGAAAGCCGCGACGCGGACGCGACGGCAGCATAACGCCGTCGTGCTTAGCCTGGAGCGACCGCGGCTCTCCGGGCTGGCGGCGCGGGCGTAACGCTCTGGTACTCGTCCTCACAGTCCTCCGCTCCGTACGGTGAGCTGAACTGATCGGACGCTGGGGAGCTAACCGAACGGAGTGACGCATATGCGTATCAAGGTGATCGTCGGTGTGATCGCTGTCAGCGCGGCTTTGGCCGGATGCGGCGGCGCGGAGTCGGGTCAGAAGGGCGCAGGCGAGGCCAAGGCCCCCGAGGCGTCAATCACCGCGACGAGCGATGTGCCGGAGAGCCTGCTGTTCAGCGGCAAGACCGTCGACGGCAAGGAATTCAAGGGCACGGAGCTGGCCGGCAAGGCCGCGGTGTTGTGGTTCTGGAAGCCAAATTGCGTCCACTGCAAGAGAGACGCCAAGACGGTCCGCGAGCTCGCGAGCGAGTACAGCGGAGACGTCACCTTCGTCGGTGTCGGAGGACTCGGCAAGGCGCCAGCGATGAAGACCTTCGTCAAGGAGAACAACGTCGGCTCCTTCACGCACATGGCGGATGAGTCCGGCGACGTGTGGCGCAAGTTCGGCGTCAAGATGCAGCGCACGTACGTGCTGATCTCCTCCGACGGCACGATCGCGTTCAACGGCGGTCTCGACGCTGAGAAGGAGCTTGAGGCGAAGGTGAATGATCTGGCGTGACGAGTCGGCGCCGACGAGTGACAGGCGGTTGACGTGAACGAGTCACTCGCGTTGGCGCTCGGCGCCGGTGCCCTCGCTGCGGTGAACCCGTGCGGCTTCGCTCTGCTGCCCGCGTACTTCTCGTTCCTGATCATCGGCGACCAGCCCACGAGCCGGGCAGCCGCGCTGGGCCGGGCGCTGCTGATGACCGCTGCGATGACCAGCGGCTTCGTCGCGGTGTTCGGAGCGTTCGGCCTGATCGTGGCTCCCGTGGCGCCGCAGGTGGAGGAACACCTTCCGTGGGTCACCATGGTGATCGGCCTGGTCCTGGTGGCCCTGGGCGCCTGGCTGCTCGCGGGGCGGGACATCCCCGCGTTCCTGCCGAAGCCGAAGGGCCGCGCGCCGACGCGGTCCTTCGGGTCGATGGCGCTGTTCGGAGGCTCCTACGCGCTGGCGTCACTGTCCTGCACGATCGCGCCGTTCGTCTTCCTGGTGGCGGCCGCGTTCCGGTCCGGGTCTGTCGTCAACGGCGTCGGATTGTTTCTGGCGTACGCCGTCGGGATGGGGCTCGTGGTCGGCTCGGTGGCGCTCGCGGTGGCGTTGGCGCGGATGTCGCTGCTGGGTCGCATCCGGCAGGCGTTGCCGTACGTGATGCGGGTCGGCGGGCTGCTG
>WHSM01000411.1 GCA_009380105.1 Micromonosporaceae bacterium | reverse complement strand
GCGCCGCCGTCGTCGCTGGTGAGCAGCTTCACGTCGCGCGCCTCGATGTCCTGGTAGCGGGGCTCGACCCATTTCTGCGCGGCGGGAAGATTCACCCACAGCTGCACGCCGTGGAACAGCCCGCCCTTGGTCACCATCTCCTGCGGCGGCATCTCGCTGTGGAGGATTCCCGCTCCGGCCGTCATCCACTGCGTGGAGCCGTCGGTGATGAGCCCGCCTCCGCCGGTGGAGTCTTGGTGCTCGAAGGCGCCGTCGATCATGTACGTCACGGTCTCGAAGCCACGGTGCGGATGCCACGGGGCGCCCTTGGCCTCGCCGGGGCCGTACTCCACGGCGCCCATGTGGTCGAGTAGGAGGAACGGGTCGGCCAACGACAGGTCGACCCCGGGGAACGGACGCCTCACCTGGAAGCCCTCACCCTCGAGGTAGCGGCGGGCGGTGATCACCTTTCCCACCGGACGCCACGCGGAGCCCTGCGGCAGGTCCGGCAGGCGGGGCAGGGTCATCGTGTCTGCGGTGACGGCTGGCATGAGGGCCTCCTTCTCTCTGGTGTCACGCTAGACCGTAACTCCGTTGAACATTCAACTATTCCGGTACGAGGTGAGCGGCGCGAGGCCCGCCCGGCGCGGGGGCGACGGGCCACGGCCGCGACGAGCCGGCCGCGCCGCAGATGATCATGCCCGCAGCAGCACGTCGCGCCGCCAATGGTGCTGTCCAGGACATGATCATCGCGATCTTGGGGTGGCGGGAGGGTGGCGGGAGGACAGACCAGGCAGCGTTAGGTAAGGTAAGGCGAACCTAACTGCCATCACTGCCAAGCCGAAGGGGAGCCGCGCGTGGCCACACCGCTTGCGCTGGCGCGGGCCGCCGCCCCGGCGCGCGGCAGGCCAGTCGCCGGCCCACTCCACGCTGTCGCCGGCCCGCTCGACGCCGTCACCGAAGCCGTCCGCGCCGCCTCGCGCAGAGCCGGCCCCGACGCTCCGCTCGGGCTCGCCGACCCGCTCGTGGTGGCCGACCCGGCCTCCGGCGGCTGGATCTCCGCCGCGTCCCTCGTCGACGGCGCCGCGCTTCCGGTGCTGCTCAACGGCCCGGTCGAACGCTGGGGAGCCATGCCGCACGCGGCCGCCGCGCTGGCGTGGAAGGCGTACACGTACTGGCTCGCCGTGCCTGCCGTGACTGGGCTGGCCTGCGTCAACCGGGTGCCGCTGCTCGACGCTGACAACGTGCTGGTGCGGCTGTCGCACAAGAGCCCGTTCGTCACCATCGGCATGCGCCGGCCGGCCGTCGCGGTGCTGCCCGACGACCCGTACGCCGGCGATCCCGCAACCACCGTGGTCGCCGACCGGGACGGGCTCCTCGGGGCGCTGCGCGTCAGCCTGGTCGACCGCCACCTGGCGCTGCTCGCCGCCGCCACCCAGGCCCGGGTGCGGATCGGGTCCCGCGCGCTGGCCGGCGCGCTCGCGGCGTCCGTCGGGTACGTGCTGAGCCTCACCGGCCCGCTGGCGCCGGACTCGCCGACCCAACTCGGCAAGCCGATCCTCGACGCCCTGAACATCGCCGACCTGGTGGAGCTGACCGACACCCCTGACGGCTCCGTGGACGTACGCCGAAGGACCTGCTGCCTCGCATTCACGGTGCCCGGCCTCACCATCTGCACAGGCTGCTGCATCCAACCCTGACCACCTGCCCCCGGTTTCCCACTTGGGGCGTCGGCAGACCCGCGACACGCCGGCAGCATCGGCGTGTCGCACGTCCGCCAGCGCCCCAAGTGGGAAAGGGGTCCGCGCGGGAAGGTGGTGCGCGCGGGGAAGGGGCGCAGGAATCAGGTGCGGGCCGGGCGCATTGGGGGTGCATCGGCGCCGCAGCAGTACTCGTGCGGCGCCGCAGCCTGCGCGGTCCCGGCGGGCTCGGAACCGGGCGACGCGGCCCCAGGGGGTGCGTGGCCGAGCAGTGTGGTCTCCGCAGGTGTGGGGCTGGGTGGCGCGGCCGGGCCGGGCGGTGTGGGGCGCGCTGCCTCGGGCGCCCGTCTCCGGCCAGCCAGGCTCAGCCAACCCACGACGCCCGCTGCCGCGGCGAGCCCTGCGGTGATCCAGATCGCGGTGCGGAAGGCCGCCCCGGACGCCCCGCCCGCCAGCAGCGGCACCACCGCCACGCCGAGCAGCCCGCCGGTGCGCGCGATCGCGTTGTTCACGCCGGAGGCGATCCCGGCGAGCTCGTCGTCCGCGGCGGCGAGCACGGTTGCGGTCAGCGGCGCCACCACCACGGTGAGCCCCAGCCCGAACACGACCACCCCCGGCAGCACCCCGGTCCAGTAGCTGTCGCCGGGTCCGACGCCGCCGAGCAGCGCCAGCCCCGCTCCCGCCACCAACGGACCCACCGTCAGCGGCAGGCGCGGCCCGATCCGAGCGGCGGTCTGGCCGGCGAGGTCGGAGCCGGCGAGCATCAGCAGCGTGATCGGCACGGTCGCCATCCCTGCCTGCAGCGGCGAGTAGTCGAGGGCGTCCTGGAGCCGTACCACCAGAAGGAACAGTGCGGCGGTGAGCGCGCCGTACAGGCCGAGGGTGACCAGGTTCGCGCCGGTGAACGCGCGGCTGGCGAACAGCCGCGGCGGCAGCATCGGTCGCCGTTGCCGCAACTCCGCCAGCACGAACGCCGCCAATCCGCCGGCGCCGGCGGCCAGCGCGGCGCCCACCACGGCGTCGAAGCCGTCCTCGCCCCAGCGGATGAAGCCGTACGTCAGCCCGGCGAGCGAACCCACGCCCAGCGCCGCCCCGGTCAGGTCGAGCCGACCCGGCGCCACGGACTCGCGGGACTCCGGCACGTACCGCAGCGCGATCGCCACGACAACCGCCGCGATCGGCAGGTTGATCGCGAAGATCCACCGCCATGACGCGACGTCGATCAACCAGCCCCCGACGACCGGCCCGATCGCGGTCGACACTCCAGCCAGCCCAGACCACAGAGCGATTCCGCGCGCCCGGTCCGATGGCGCCAGACCTGTCTGCAGGATCGCCAGGCTCACCGGGGTCAGCAGCGCCGCGCCGATCCCCTGCAGCGCCCGCGCGGCCCCGAGCATCGACACTGTCGGCGCCAGCGCGCACATCAGCGACGCGAGCGCGAACCACACCGTACCCACGATGAAAATGCGGCGGCGACCGAAACGGTCAGCGAGCGAACCGCCCAGCAGGATCAGCGACGCGAGAGTCAACAGGTACCCGTCGAGGGTCCACTGCAGACCGCTGAGCCCCGCGTCCAACTCGTCGGCGATCGCCGGCAACGCGATGTTGACCACTGTCGCGTCAAGCATCGCCATCCCCGACCCGAGCACTGTCGCCGCGACCACCCACCGGCCCGCGGCCGTGCCCAGCCGCACTTCCGACACCATGAGCACACGGTGCCACAACCCAGGGGCGGCGTGAGCAGGTCGCCGGGGTCGGGCCACCCACCTCTTCGGATCTTGGGAAGTTTCAGTCGCTCTGGTGACCCAAACTGTCCACGATCGCGACTGTCGAGGGCTCAGCGCCGACTGTCGGAGCGGGGTTCAGCGGCCTAGCCAGGCGCGGGTGCGTTCGACCGTCTCCTCGATCGGCACGAGCGGGCAGGTCGCGCAGTACTGGCCGCGGAACGTCGGCGCCTGGTAGATCAGGCAGCACACCGACCGGCGTTTCCAGACCATCGGGGCTCCGCGGTGTTCGAACTCCAGCCAGTCCACCCGGTGCCGCAGCGGCGGTTCGGCCAGAGCCAGGAGCGCCTCCGCCTCGTCCCGGCCAGCGTGCTGGTCGCCCAGGGCCCGACCGGCGAGCAGCAGATACGTGGCGAGGCGGTCACCGGCGTCGGCCCACAGCGCCCGTCGCCCACGCCGGGTGGTCGCGGCGACAAGATCCAGCAGTGGTACGAGCAGAGCCCGGTAACCGTCGAGCACGGTGACTCG
>WHSM01000335.1 GCA_009380105.1 Micromonosporaceae bacterium | reverse complement strand
GCCCTAGCTCAGGGCGAGAGCCAGGCCGACCAGGGCGCCGTAGTTGAGGGTGATCAGCGCGGTGTCGCGTACCACCGGATCCAGCTGGCCTGAGACGGCGCCGGACCGCACGCGCCACACCGGAATCGCCAGGGGCAGCGCCGTCACCAGCGCGACGGCCGCCCACGGCGCTGTCAGCGCGAGCCCGCCGAGGACTGCGTAGGCGGCCGCGACCAGGCCCGCGTAGACCAGGCGGGTCGGCGCGTCCCCGAGCCGCAGCGCCAGGCTGCGGCGACCCGCCACCTGGTCCGGGAACACGCAGCGGAGGCTGCGCGCGGCCACCACGGCGCCCGTGAGGCACGCGACACCCAGCCAGCCCAGCCCGGCCCGCTCCCACGCGTCGGCGTCAAACCCGATGAGCACGAGCACCGAGGCGACCAGCACGGAGGTCAGCGGCAGGACCCCGAGCGCGGGCCGACCCACCCGGCCGCCCCGCTCGACCACCGGCGCCCCACCCCTGCTGGCCATCCCACGAAGGCTAGACGGTATGACGTGACCGCCGTGGATCGGGCGGTTGCGGGCCGGGGGGCCATTGGCCGCCATTTAGCGGTAAATGGCGGGAGAGGGGTGGAGGGTGTTAGCGCATTTGGCTTAGGGATTGGCGTAGTCGCCTGATGTCTCGGCGGCGTTGTTCGTATGTCGCGCCGAGGGCGACCAGCAGCAGGCCGGCCACGGCCAGCGGCAGCCACCGGGGCAGCAGGTCCCAGAGCGCGACGAGTTCCCGCAGCGCGACCATCGCCAACACCGCGCCACCGACCAGCACCGGCGCCTGGCGGCGGCGGGCCGCCCCGAGCACCACCACGACCAGCGCGGCCACGCCTAGCCCGAGCCGTCGCGCCGGCTCCGCGTCGCCCTGCAGGATCAACGCCACGCTCGGGAGGAACGCGGCGGCCAACGCGACACCGTACCCCCGCCAACTGTCCAGCTCCGGCCGCCGCCGCATCTCGATCAGCCCGCCGACCAGCGCGGTCAGCGCGAACGGCAGCGTGTACGCCTCCACGAGGTCCACGCGCCAGCTGCCGAGGAAGATCCACCACGCGACCAGCTCGCAGGCCACGCCGCCGAACGCGAGTCGGATCCGCCCCGGACGCAGCGCCGAGACGCCCAGCAGGGCGCCGTAGCCGGCGAACATCACGGCGATCGTGGTCAACTTCGGGTACGCCGTGAGCACCGCGAACCCGGCCACCCCGAAGGAGAGCAGCTCGGTCGCCCGGGACTCCGCCGCCCGGTTCCGCAGGGCCAGCACCGCCGACGCCCCCAACAGCAGCACCGCCACGGCGATCACCCCGTACGGCGCCCGATCCCGGCCCAGCTCCGCGACCAGCCCGGCAGCGTGGGCCCACAGCGCCGTGGCGGACCCGGCGACCACCCAGCCGGTCACCCGGGCCGGGACGGTCCTTCCGAGCAGCGCGACGATCAGGGCCACGGCGGTGGTCGCGCCGAGCCCGACCAGCGTCGCCGTGGACGTGGCCAGGCAGTTCGCCAGCCCCAGCGAGCCGGTGACCGGCCAGAGCACCCAGCTCTGGCGTAGCAGCGCCAGCGTCGCCTGGGCGGCAGGCCGGTCCGCGGGCTGGTCCGGCCGAGGGAGGAGCGCGCCCACCAGGCCGCTGACCGCCGCGATGCCCAGCGCGACGACCGGCAACGCCGGCCACGGCAGGTCGAAGGCGACCGGCGTCACCAGCGCGGTGATGACCGCTCCGGGCAGCGCCGCCACCGGCGCCCGGCGAGCGCCCGCCAGGCCGAGGGCGGCGAGACCGCAGGCCGCGGTGAGCACCAGCAGCGTGGCGACGTCCCAGCCGTCGGCGAAGTACCTGGCGTCCTGCCACAGCAGGTCGCGGGTGGAGTCGCCGTCTCCGCGCCACGCCGTGAAGATCCAGAGGTACGCCTGCGCGGGCGCTGTCATCGCCGGCAGCACGCTGATCAGCGCGACCAGGCCCGGCACCGCAGTCGACAACGCGAGCCGGGCGGCCCTGCCCCGAGTCAGCAGCAGGCCGTTGCCGACGCCCAGCAGCACCGCGACCGCGGCGTACGGTCCGGTCGGCTGCTGGCTGGCCAGAGCCGTCAGCGTGCTGACCGCCGTCGTGGCGGCCACGCCGACCACCGCGTACGGCACGTATGCCGGCCACGTCCCGCCAGCGGTGCGCAGCAGCGCCGCGACCAGCAGCCCGAAGCCGGCGGCGCCCATCATCGCCGGGATCGTGACCGCCTCCGGCCAGGACTGCGCGGCGCCGATGACCCACACGGTCCCCGAGAGCACGGCGATGCCAACGCCGGCACTCACGCCGCCGACGACTCGGCCGTGGTCGGTCCTCGCGAGCACGCCGAGCGCTGCGATCACCGCGCCTCCGGCCGCGACGGAGCCGAGCATCACCGCGGTGCTCCACGGGCGCGCCAGGGACGCGCCGACGCCGTACAGCAGCAGCGGGACCCCGACCAGGCAGCGCATGGCGGCCTGCTCCGCGGCGTGCTGGCCGCGGCCGTACACCGCGGTCGCCAGCAGCCCGATGCCGGCGACGCCGCCGATCAGCAGCGGCGACCACCAGGGCAGCAGCAGCGCGGCGGTGAACCCGAAACCGATCAGCCCCAGCCCGGCCACGGCGAGGTGGTGGCCGAACCGTCCGAGCACGTCCTCGATGCCTTCAGCGCGAGCGCCGGCGGGGTGAGCGGTGCGACCGGCGGTGGCTGGCTGGCGGACGCGGGTCAGCGCCAGTGTCGCTGCGGTCAACAGCGCCAGCACCGCCATCGGAGGCCAGCCGCTGCTGGCGACCGCGGCGGGCCAGCGCTCCAGGTCCGTGTGCCACACCGGGACGGTCGCGAAGAGAACCCGGAACCCGTTGCTAACGGCTGTCGCCACCGCCGGGACCGCGATGACGCCCGCAGCGACCCAGGAGGCGACTTCCGCTCCGGTCCGGTACGGCCTGGCGAGTCTGGTCGCGGCTGTCCACACCAGGACGGTGACAGTGGCGGCCGCGAGTCCGCCGTACCCGGGTAGCGCGAGCGCGATCGGCCGCGCGACCACCGTCACCACGACCACGGTCGCGACTCCGACGGCGAGCATGATCGCCGGCTCCTGCCTGCTCACGATCGCGGCCGTCACCGCCAGCGCGGCGACCGCCGCGAGCACGGCGCCCGCGAGCACCGCGTCGCCCGGCGTGTCTGCGATGACGAGTTCGATCAAAGCGAGCATCGCCGCCACGAAGGCGTTGATCGCCGACAGCGCTCCCGCGAGGGCCCGCTGGGCGACGCGGAGCGCCGAACCGTCCGCGGGGCGGGCGGCGCGTAGAGCCAGCCACGTGACCAGGTCCGCGGCGCACACCGCGGCGAACGCGGCGGAGTGCCCGAGCGGCGACGCGTCGCTGGCGGCGGCGAGCAGCGGCAGCACCGGCTGAGCCGCGAGCAGGGCCGCGAACCACGGCGCGACGAGCCGGCTGGCCACGGCGTAGCCGGCGGCGATCACGGCCGTCGCGCCGAACACCAGCGCGGTGTAGCCGCTCGGCGTCAGGCGTTGCGCGCCGAACAGATCCACGGTCCAGGCCGCGTACCCGTCGAGCAGCACCAGCAGCAGGGCGAACGAGGCGATCGTCTCCGCGGTGGCGAGGAGTTCGCGCTGGCGCAGCAGCACCGGCACGGCCAGCGCCACGAGGGTGGTGACGCCCAGGATGGCGGCGCGTCCGCCGAGGCCGAAGTTGGCCCAGGCGACAGCGGTGAACACGATCGCCGCGACGGCCAGGAGCAGTCCGCCCAGGATCAGGAGGATGTTCTGCACGGAGCGGGTCGACGTCTCGGGGCGCGCCGCGTGCGCGCCGGTCGTCGCCGGTCGCGGCGGGGCGCCGTGGGGCGGAGGGCCTTGCGACGGCACGCCGTGAGGCGCGGCGCCCGGATGCGGCCGCGGTGCGGGGCGCCGCGGCCCGGCGACGCGGGGATCAGCGGCGACGCGGGGGTCGGCGGCGCCAGGGTCGGCGGCGACGCGTGGGTCGGCAGTGGGGCCTACCGGGCCGCGTCGCGCGATCTGCGCCCACACCTGGCCAGCCCGGTGGTCCAGACCGAGCCGCTCCTGGTGCACGTCGGCGAGCTGCCGGCGCAGGTCGTGCTCGCGCCGGTCCAGCGCGACGCGCGCCTCGCCCAGCTGGCCGAGTTCGATGCCGAGCCGGTCCGGCGGGGCGCCGCACGTCGGGCAGCCGGACTCGTCGGCGGCTGCCCGACAGCGAAGACACTGGTACGCGACCATGAGCGGCCTCTCATCCGACGACGATTACCGCGTCAGCATGACTGCCGCTGACAAGCCAGGCATGGGTATCTGTACCCACGCTCGGTGTTCCCGGTACTCATGGCCGGCCGGGACTCATGGCCGGCTGGCCACGGTCGGCGTTCAGTCCAGGGACGGGCGGCCCATTCCCCGGTAAGTCCAGCCTGCGGCGGACCACACGGTGGGGTCGAGGCAGTTGCGGCCGTCGATGACTTTGCGGGCGGAGACGAGCTCCCCGAGGCCGGCGGGGTCGGCGTGGCGGAACTCTTCCCATTCGGTGAGCACGCAGACCAGGTCGGCGTCGGTGACGCCGTCGGTGAGGGTCTTGGCGTAGGCCACTTCCGGCAGCTCGGCGCGCGCGTTCTCCATACCTTGGGGGTCGTACACGACGACGTCGGCGCCGGTCTTGTGGAGCATCTTGGTCACGGCGAGGGCGGGGGAGTCCCGCACGTCGTCGGAGTTCGGCTTGAAGGTGGCGCCGAGGACGCTGATCCGCACCCCGGAGAAGTCCGGGCCGGCGGGGCCGAAGGGACGGTCGAGCAGCTCGGCGGCGAGGGCGAGCACCCGGGTGCGGCGACGCTGGTTGATCAGGTCGACCTCGTGCAGGAACCGCAGCGCCTCGCCGACGCCGAGCTCCTGGGCGCGGGCCTGGAAGGCGCGGATGTCCTTGGGCAGGCAGCCGCCGCCGAAGCCGACGCCGGCGCGCAGGAACGCCTTGCCG
>WHSM01000388.1 GCA_009380105.1 Micromonosporaceae bacterium | reverse complement strand
GCGTCGGCGGTTGATTTCGGAGCTTCGCCGGCAACGGGCGGCGGCCGAGCTGAGTCAAGAGCAGGTCGCCGAGGAGATGGACTGGTCCCTCTCCAAGTTGATCCGCGTGGAGTCCGGCGCGGTCGGGATCTCCACCAACGACCTCCGAGCTCTACTGAGCTTGTACGGGATCACGGATCGCGTCCGGATCAACGAGATGGTCGAGCTGGCGAAAGCCGCCCGCCAGAAGATGTGGTGGAACGACCACCGAGGTGTCATTTCTCCGCAGTACACCACCTTCATCGGCTTCGAGGCCGAGGCTGTGGTGATCCGCCAATTCCACCTCATCGTGATACCCGGGCTGCTGCAGACCGAGGCGTACGCTCGCGTGCTTCATGGTCTCCCAGGCGCGGTCGAGATCGATGAACAGCAGGTCGATGCTAAGACGGTGATCCGGTTGGAGCGGGGTCGCCAGGTGCTGGAACGGGACGACCCGCCGGATTATCACGTGGTGATTGATGAGAGCGTGATCCGTCGTCAGGTCGGCGGCGTGGCCGTGATGCGCGACCAGTTGACCCGCCTGCTGGAGATGGCGAAGCGGCCGAACATCACTCTGCGCATCGCCCCGTTCGATCGCGGTGAGCTCATTGTCCCGCTCAACGCCACCTTCACGATCTTCGAGTTCGCTGACCCTGCGGTCGGTGACGTGTTGTTCCTCGGCGGTCCCGACCGCGAAGAGCTGAACGAGTCGCCAACCGACGTCGACCGGTACCGAGATGCCTTCACCGAGTTGGCAAACCTCGCGCTGACGGAACGGGAGAGCGTTGAGTTGATTGAGAGGGCGCAGCAGGACCTTCGCTGAGCACGCCGGGTTGAGCCGGCAGAGAGCCCTCAGCGCCAGACCTGGAGACATGGTCTGGTGTTAGTAACCTCATTGTCACAATTCGATGCCTCTGGGTACAGTCGAGCGGTACTTGGCCGTTCCGAACTGTCTGGAGCATTGTTCGAGAACGGTGGCGAGCCCGTCGCGGGGGTCGCAACGCCGCGATCTCCTGGCGAACCGAGAGGAGCCAGGATGGCTGAGTCCGATCCGCTTCGAGCGACGTGGCGCAAGAGTTCTCGGAGTTCTAACCAGCAGTCCTGCGTCGAGGTGGCGATGACAGACGGCTCGGTGTTGCTGCGCGACTCCCAGGATCGCCTCGGGCCGGTGCTCGGCGTGCCGTCCGAAGACTGGTCCGCCTTTCTCGCGGCTCTCCGTGATGGAGCGTTCGACCTGCCGGCCTTCTGATTCGTGCCGACCGCCGCTCCTGGGTGTGGGCCGTCGAGAATGCGATGGTCCGGTAGGGTTGCCTCCTCGTGAGAGCGCTACGCCAGTTTACCGTACGAGCCGCCCTGCCCGAGCCGCTCGCGCCACTGGGTGAGTTGGTCGCCAACCTGCGCTGGTCCTGGCATCCCGAGACCCGGGATGTCTTCGCCGCGGTCGACCGGGAGCTGTGGGAACGCGTCGGCGGCGATCCGATGCGGCTGCTCAGTGAGGTCCCCCCGCGACGGCTGGACGAGCTGGCGCGGGACGAGGCGTTCCTCGACGCCATGCGCGCCGCGCACCGGGATCTGACTGACTACCTGGCCGGACCCAGGTGGTACTCCACCCTCGGGGACGACGCGCCGGGGTCGATCGCCTACTTCTCCCCTGAGTACGGGATCACCTCGGTGATGCCGCAGTATTCCGGCGGCCTCGGGATCCTCGCCGGCGACCACCTGAAAAGCGCCAGCGACCTCGGGGCGCCAGTGGTCGGCGTGGGTCTGTTGTACCGCGGTGGATACTTCGCGCAGAGCCTGACGGCTGACGGCTGGCAGCAGGAGCGGTACCCGTCGCTCGATCCGCACGGCATGCCGCTGACGCTGCTCTCCGGCGCGGACGGGGAGCCGGCCCTGGTCGAGGTGGGGCTGCCCGAAGGGCGGACGCTGCGCGCCCAGATCTGGCAGGCGCAGGTGGGTCGGGTGCCGCTGTTGCTGCTGGACAGTGACATCGAGGCCAACGAGCCGGCCGAGCGCGACGTCACCGACCGGCTGTACGGCGGCGGCGTCGAGCGCCGGATGACGCAGGAGGTGCTGCTCGGCGTCGGGGGAGTGCGGGCGCTGCGGCTCTGGAGCCAGGCTGTCGGCGCGCCGACGCCGGAGGTGTACCACACCAACGAGGGCCACGCCGGCTTCCTCGGGCTGGAGCGGATCGCCGAGCTGATGGACGCCGGCGGGCTGGACTTCGACGCCGCTCACCAGGCTGTGCGCGCCGGCACCGTGTTCACCACTCACACCCCGGTGCCGGCCGGGATCGACCGGTTCCCGCGCGAGGAGGTCGGCCGGCTGCTCCACGCGGCCTGTTCCACGCTACCGGTGGAGCGGGTGCTGGAGCTGGGCGCGGAAGCCGACCCCAACGTGTTCAACATGGCCCACATGGGGCTGCGGCTGGCGCAGCGCTGCAATGGCGTGTCCCGACTCCACGGGCACGTCAGCCGGGAGATGTTCGCCTCGCTGTGGCCGGGGTTCGAGGTCGACGAGGCTCCGATCACGTCGATCACCAACGGGGTGCACGCCCCGAGCTGGTTGGGTCGTCCGGCGTTCGATCTGGCCGTACGAGAAGAAATCGATCTTGTGACCGCGGCCGGGCAGGAGCCGCTGCCCCTGCTGGACCCGCTCACCGACCGGGAGGTGTGGAGCCTGCGCCGCCAGCTGCGCGAGCAGTTGATCGTCGAGGCGCGGCGCCGGCTGCGGGAGTCGTGGCGCGACCGCGGCGCCGCGGCGGCGGAGCTGCGCTGGATCGACGACGCGCTCGACCCCGAGGTGCTCACCATCGGCTTCGCCCGGCGGGTGCCCAGCTACAAGCGGCTGACGCTGATGCTCGCCGACCGGGAGCGGCTTGCCCGGCTCCTGCTCGACCCCGAACGCCCGGTCCAGTTGGTGATCGCGGGCAAGGCGCACCCGGCCGACGACGGCGGCAAGAAGCTGATCCAGGAGATCGTCGGCTTCTCCGACGACCCGCAGGTGCGCCGCCGAGTGATGTTCCTGCCTGACTACGACATGGCGCTGGGGCAGGCGTTGGTGGCCGGCTGCGACGTGTGGCTGAACAACCCGCTGCGGCCTCTGGAGGCGTGCGGCACGTCCGGGATGAAGGCCGCGTTGAATGGCTGTCTGAACGTGTCGGTCCGGGATGGTTGGTGGGACGAGCTGTACGACGGCGCGAACGGCTGGGCGATCCCCACCGCCGACGGGGTGCCGGACCCGGCACGCCGCGACGCACTCGAAGCCACAGCCCTGTACGAGCTGATCGAATCGTCGGTGACCCCGCTGTTCTATGACCGGGATCTCGACGACGTGCCCGCCCGGTGGGTGGCGCTGATTCGCCGAGCGGTGCGTTCGCTCGGCTCGAAGGTGCTGGCCACGCGGATGGTGCGCGACTACGTCCAGCGGCTCTACCTGCCGGCCGCGGCGGCGTCCCAGCGCATGCGCGAGACCGGCGAGGACGGCGCTCCGTACCAGCCGGCCCGGGCGCTGGCGGCGTGGCGGGCGAAGGTGATCGGCGCGTGGGACCAGGTGCGCGTGGCCCGAGTCGACTCCGACGGGGTGGGCGACGCGCCGCAACTCGGCGCGGAACTGCGGGTGCGCGCCGACGTGGTGCTCGGCGACGTTTCGCCGGACGAGGTCGAGGTGCAGGCCTGCGCCGGTCGGCCCGTCACCGGCGACGGCGGGCGCGACCCGGATGTCTTGACTGACGTGAGCACGCGGCCGATGGCGCACACAGGCAGCGCTGACGGCGTGTGCTCCTTCGAGGCGCGGGTGCCGCTGGAGCGCGCCGGAGCCTTCGGCTACACGGTGCGAGTGGTTCCGAGGCACGAGCTGCTCGCCTCACCCACCGACCTGGGCCTCGTCGCCTACCCGTAGCGCGTGATCCGTCGGTCAGGAATTTCGTGAAACGCAGTACCGGAGACGGATGCGGGCTTCCTCCGGCTCGGTCGGATAGCCCATCTGGCCGAGAAGGTCGGCGAGTTGGAGCGCGTCGGGGTCACCCACGCGCCGAATGCGAATGGTCATTCGCCTCCCCTTATGTCAGGCGGCATGATTCAAGCAGCATCGTTCCGGGCGGCGTGGCGCTCGGTATGTCGGGTGTGGTGGTGGGCATGCATGTGGTTGCGCATGGGTTTTCGGTGCGGGTCCACTATCGCGGG
>WHSM01000215.1 GCA_009380105.1 Micromonosporaceae bacterium | reverse complement strand
GCTCGTGGTGCGCTCCCGCCGGCGCCACGTGAGGTGGGTGCTGCACGCCCGCCCCAGGCCGCACCTGCACCTGGTGGAGCCGGAGGCGCGGGCGATCCGGATCCCGGCGCTGCGCGTCGCGGTAGAGAGCGAGCGGCACGCGGTCTGACGGGGCGCCTGGCGCTGCCCGAGTTGGGCGAAACCGGTCGCGCTTGTCGTACCGCCGTGTCAGGCTCCGCGCATGGAGACATCTCGTTACCTGTCCTGTCTGCGGCACGACGCGGCTCGCCTGCGCACCGTCGCCGAAGGCCACCTCGATGACCGAGTGCCGAGTTGCCCCGAGTGGACGGTCGCCGACCTGGTGCGGCACGTCGCGGTGGTGTACCAGCACAAGACCCATTGCATCCGGCTGGGGGAAAAGCCACAGCCCTGGCCGCCGGACTTGTCCAAGGAGGAGCCGCTGGCGCTGCTCGAGAGCTCGCTGGCGGACCTGCTCAAGGAGTTCGAGGCGCACGAGCCGACTGACCATGTCTGGACCTGGTATCCGCCGGACCAGTCCGTCGGCTTCTGGATTCGCCGGATGGCGCAGGAGACCGTGATCCACCGGGTGGACGCGGAGTTGGCGGCCGGCGAGGTCACCGCCGCACCCGACGACCTGGCGGTCGACGGCATCGACGAGGTGCTGAGCATCTTCCTGGGCTGGGACAGTTTCGACACCCTGGAGCGGGCCGGCCCGGGGGAGTGGCCCGGGTTGGAGTCCGCCGACGGGCAGGTGGTGCGGATCGCCGCCGGCGGTGACGCGTGGTCGGTGCGTCCCACGCCTGCTGGGCTCGAGGTCTCTTCCGGTGGTACGGACGAAGCCGCCGCCGTGGTGACCGGCGAGCCCGTCGACGTGCTGCTCTGGCTGTGGCGACGCGGTGACGACCACCGCTTGTCGGTGGCCGGTGACCGGAACCTGGTCGAGTTCCTGCATGCTCAGATGGCGCACGCGACCCAGTAGCCGGAGACCTGCGACAGTCGGCCAGTTGACAAAAGCTCGGATGACCCTGTCGCACCTGAGGGCTAGTCTCAGTGTGTGGCCTTGTTCCGAGCGTTGACGATTTTCGCCGCTCTGGTGGCTCTGGCCAGCCTGCCGTGCCTGATCGCGATGCTGGTGGTCGGCATGGACGATCTGTCCCACCGCACCGGCGGCGTGGTGGACCGGCTGCGCTCCCTGAAGATCCCGGGGCAGGCGCCGGGCGAATGGTGGCCGTTGGCGCCGGACGAGGAAGACTCCATCGAGCAGATCGCCGCCGACCTGCGTGACCTCTCGCAGGCGCTGCGGGGCGACCCGCGGCTACTCGGTCCGACCGGCCCGGAGCGCGCCGTGCGGCACGCGGCGATCCTGGCGGCGTACGAGACGCGGCTGCAGGACGCCTGCCGAGCGCTGAACGTCGCCGAGCACCTCGACGACCTGACCGGCGTGGACCGGGAGATCGAGCGGGTCAGGATCGAAGGCGTGCTCCAGGCGCAGGGCCTGGTGCTGAGGTCGGCGCGGTCGCGGGGCCGCGAGTGACCGCAGAGCGGCAGCGGCTGTTCGTCGCGGTCGACCCGGCGCCGCACGCCGTGGCGGATCTCTCGGCGCTGGTGGCCGACCTGCACGTCGCGAAGGCGAAGGCGAGGTTGGCGGCCCCGGAGCGCTGGCACATCACTGTGGCGTTCCTGGGCGACGTGGCCGTGGAGCAGATCGACGGTGTGACGTCCGTGCTCGCCGCGGTGGCGTCCGGCAGCGCCGCCGTCCCGCTGCGGATCGTGGGAGGCGGCTCGTTCAACCGTGGCCCCGGCACCGTGCTGTGGGCTGGCCTCGGCGGAGACGTCGACGCGCTGGCCGCGCTCGCCCGCCGGGTGCGCCGGGAACTTCGGCGGGTACGGGTGCGCAGCGATCGCAAACCGTACCGGCCCCACCTGACGATCGCCCGTCCCGGCGACCGGATCGCCCGGGACCTGGTGAAGGCGGACGTGGCGACGTTGGCCGCGTACCAAGGCCCGGAGTGGACCGCGAGCGAGCTACGACTGATGCGCAGCCACCTGGGCCCGACCCCACACCACGAACCCTTGGCCAGCTTCCCCCTCACCACACCCGCCTGCCCGCACCGCACCGCCTGACCGGGGTGGGTCGGGTGCGAGGGGTCAGCTGCGGGTTACCAGGCCCAGGCTTCGGGGCTTGGGCCGCCTTTGCCGACCGGCGGGAACAGCTCGTCCAGCCGCGCCAGGGTCGCCTCGTCCAGCGACTGGTGGGTCACCGGCACCGCCTCGTCGAGCTGCTCTGCGGTGCGCGGCCCGATGATCGGCGCGGTCACCCCGGGGCGGGACAGCAGCCACGCCAGGCCGAGGTTCGCTGGTGACATGCCGACCTCCGCGGCGAGCTTCTCGTACGCCTCAAGGGACTCGCGGTGCTCCTCGATCACCTCGGAGCTGCGCCCCGATGTGGCGCGGTCCGCCGTGCCGGCGGCGATCTTCGCCAGCGCCCCGCCGAGCGCCCCGCCGTGCAGCGGAGACCACGGGATGATCCCGATGCCGTAGTGCTCGGCGGCCGGGATCACGTCCAGCTCGGCCCATCGGGTGAGCAGGTTGTAGATGCACTGCTCGCTGACCAGCCCGAGGAAGTTGCGCCGTCGCGCCGTCTCCTGTGCCAGCGCCAGGTGCCAGCCGGCGAAGTTGGACGAGCCGACGTACCGCACCTTGCCCTGCTGCACCAGCAGCTCCATCGCCTGCCAGATCTCCTCCCACGGGGCCGCGCGGTCCACGTGGTGCATCTGGTAGAGGTCGATCCAGTCGGTCTGGAGGCGGCGCAGCGAGCCCTCGCACGCGGCGACGATGTTCCGGGCGGACAGGCCTCGGTCGTTCGGGGCGTCGGTCATGTTGCCGTACACCTTGGTGGCGAGCACGACCCGGTCGCGGCGGCCGCCGCCTTGGGCGAACCAGCGTCCGATGATCTCCTCGGTGGCGCCTTTCCCGAGGTCCCACCCGTACACGTTGGCCGTGTCGAAGAAGTCCAGGCCGTGCTCCAGAGACCGATCCATGATCTGGTGGCTTTCGGCTTCGGGGGTCTTCGGCCCGAAGTTCATGGTGCCGAGGCAGAGTCGGCTGACCTTGAGTGCGGTGCGTCCCAGTTGTGTGTGCTGCATGCCCCCACCCTGCCACGAGCCCGCGGCCGGCGTTCCACACGATCCCGCGATGCCGCGGTATGGGGCGCTGAGCAGGCCGGTCTCGTGCGACCTGTCATGCCACGAGTCCCATGTCGCGGATCTTGACGACCGGTGCGGTGTGGCGCGCCCGTCAGCTGCTGCCGGGGGCGCCGCCGAAGAGCACGTCGTCCCAGCTCGGCAGGCGCGACTTCTCGCTGGAGCGCGACGTGGAACCCGAATCCGTGCGCCGCCCGCGCAGCACGGCCAACGACGGCACCGTCGGGATCTCCTTGGTGTCGGTGTCGTCGTCGGAGCGGAAGTCGGAGCGGTTACCGCTGGCGGCGCTGGCCGCTGGCGATGCGGGTTCCCGCGTGGTCTCGTCCTGGTCCGACGTCGCCGACTCGCCGAGTGGGCGCTCCAACGCGGCGCGCAGCGCGTCGCGGCGCATCGGATCGCGCCCGGAATGGGCGCCTTCGCGGGCCGCTTTGAGGTCGCGGCTCGGCCGGATCGGTTCGTGGCCGGAGCGTTCACGCAGCGAGCGCACCGGGTCGCGGGTGGGCCGCGGCGCGGGCTGGTCCGGCGCCGGCTCCTGGCCGAGCAGCGGGGCCGGCCGCTCCGCCGACAGGAACTGCGCCATCTCGTCGTGCGCGGTGATGACCTGCCGGGCTTTGTCCAGCTCCCACAACGCCTGCGCGGTGGCTTTGCCGCTCGGCCACTTCGCGACGATCCGCCAGGTGCCGTCTTCACGCCGGTACGCGTCCCAGGAGACCTTGTCCGCGTCCACACCGTGCTCGGCGAGCCGCGCGTCGATCACCTCGGCCAGGCTCTGCCCCGACTCGGAGCTGCGCAGCCTGGTGCGGCGCCCGTGCTGCGCCAGCATCGCGCGCTCCTGCAGCACCGGTCCGGCGTACCGGAGCACCCGGTCGACGGGGACGTTGGCGACCCGGGCGACTTCCTCGGCCGAATCTCCGGCGCGGATGCGGGCCTGGATGTCACGGGGCGACAGGACCGACGACATTTCCATCGTCATCGCGAGCTGGCCTTGGCTGCCTCGCTCGTGGCGGATCGCGCCGGACAGACGGTCGTCGACGGACAATGACAGGAGTCGGCCAACCTCGTCCGAGAGGACGAGAGCCTGTCCGTCCTCGGAGAGGGCGACGAAGCGTACCGGCCGCATCGCTGTCCTCCATCCGTCGGCGATGTATAGGTCACCGTACGCGGAACCTTACCGGCATTCGGGCAGGCCACGCCGACAAGTCGCCTCCCTTTACCTTGTTGATCAAGGAATCAGGAGCGACCCGCCGAAAGGATCTTCAAGGTCAACGAACAAATGCGCGACCGCCGCCCAAGTCGACCGGGGGGTGGTTAGCGGCGTTCGACCACGTGGTCGACGCACCTGGTGAGGGCTTCGACGTCGGCGGGGTTGACCGCCGGGTAGAGCGCGACCCGGAGCTGGTTGCGGCCCAGCTTCCGGTACGGCTCGGTGTCGACCACGCCGTTGGCGCGCAGCGTCTTGGCGACCGCGGCAGCGTCGACGCTGCCGTCGAAGTCGATCGTCGCGACCACATTGGAGCGCAGCGCCGGATCGGTGACGTAGGGCGTCGCGTACGACGAGCGGTCCGCCCAGCCGTAGATCGCCGCCGCGCTCTCCGCGCACCGCTTCGCCGACCAGGCCAGGCCACCGTGCGCGTTGATCCAGTCGACCTGCTCAGCCGCGAGGAAGACCGTGGCGAGCGACGGGGTGTTGTAGGTCTGCTCCTTGCGGGAGTTGTCGATCGCGGTGACGAGGTCGAGGAACCCCGGGATGTAGCGGCCGCTCGCCTTGATCTCCTCGGCGCGGGCCAGCGCGGCCGGCGACATCAGCGCGATCCACAGGCCGCCGTCGGAGGCGAGGCCCTTCTGCGGGGCCAGGTAGTAGACGTCGGACTGGGTGATGTCCACGTCCAGGCCGGCGGCGGCGCTGGTGGCGTCGTGCAGCATCAGCGCGCCGGCGTCCGCGCCGGTGACACGGCGGACGGGCACGGCGACGCCGGTCGACGTCTCGTTCTGCGGCGTGCAGTACGCGTCCACGCCCGCCTCGGCCTGCAGCGCCGGGGCCGAGCCGGGTTCGGCCTTCAGCACGCTGGGCTCGCCGAGGAACGGCGCGGCCCGCACGGACGTGACGAACTTGGAGCCGAACTCGCCGAAGGACGCGAGCTGGGCGCGGTCGCGGATCAGCCCGAATGCGGCGATCTCCCAGAAGGCGGTGGTCCCGCCGTTGCCGAGGATCACTTCGTACCCGTCGGGAAGGGAGAAGAGCTCCGACAGGCCGCGACGCAGACGCGCGACCGCCTCGCGCACCGGCGCCTGCCGGTGAGACGTGCCCAGGAACCCCGGGGCGGCGGCCGCGAGCGCGGCGACCGCTTCGGGGCGCACCTTGCTCGGGCCGGATCCGAACCGGCCGTCAGCGGGCTTGATGTCGTCGGGAAGCGTGATCTGAGGCACCTCGGCCACAGCGGTCCTCTCGGGTTGTGCACGTCAAAGGCGCGCCGGCGCCGCTGCCGTCGCCCGTTCAACGTACCGGTCCCGGTCGCTGCCGAGGCGCCGAACCCGGCGGCGGTGAGCGGCGTCATACGCCACGTCACCGGCCGCCGAGCGTCGGCGCGCGCTTTTAGAGAAGCCGGAACTGCTGGTTGCTCGCCCCGTACCGGCACGGGTAGAGGTAGAGCCGGCCGGGGTACGCGCCGCTGGTGTCGATGCCCATGCACCGGCCGCTCATGCCGACGTTGCGGAACGCGACGGTGGAGCTCGTGATCGAGACGAGTTGCCACAGCTCGGTGTGCAGGCCGCGGCAGGTCTCCTGGATGATCGGCGGGTAGTTGCCGACCCAACGCGTCGCGGGCGTCAGGCAGCCGCGCGTGAGGACGCTGGTCACCTGATATCCCGACCAGGTCTGGGTGAACGCCCAGTCCTGGTCGACGTGGTAGCTGGGCGCTCGCATGGAGACGAGCGGCGTGGTGGTCGCCGCCGTGGCGAAGGTGCGGCCGTAGACGTCGGCGATGCGTTGGGTTTGGTACGCCGAAACGTCGCCGGTCGAGGCGGCGGCGTTGGCCGGGCCGCCGACCGCGACGACGAGGCCGGTCGCGAGAGCGGCGATGGCGGCGAGGAGTCCGATGACGGTGGTGCGAGACCTGCGCATGACGTGTCTCCGTCCAGAAGATCAAAAATACTTTCGCAGCATGGGCCCGCACAGAAAGTATCCAACTCACGTTCGGGAAGGGAGTCCTCACGGCGTGTCGCGCACGAAACGGCCAGGGGCTCGTCGCGCACGAAGCGGCCAGGGACTCCTGGTGAGCCCCTGGCCGTACCGGGTTCAGCAAGTGCTTCGAAGGTCCCGAGCGCGTTTACGGGTGGCTGACCAGATCCCAGCCGTCGACCTCGTCGGGCTTGCGGTGCCCCGGCCCGACGTAGGTCGCCGACGGGCGCACCAGCCGGTTGAGCTTCTTCTGTTCCATGATGTGGGCGCTCCAGCCCGCCGTGCGAGCGCAAGTGAACATCGACGTGAACATGTGCGCCGGCACCTCGGCGAAGTCGAGCACCACCGCCGACCAGAACTCCACGTTGGTGGCGAGCACCCGGTCGGGCTTGCGGGCGTGCAGCTCCGCCAGAGCCGCCTTCTCCAGCGCCTCGGCGATCTCGAAACGTGGGGCGCCCAGCTCCCGCGCGGTGCGCCGCAGCACCCCCGCGCGCGGGTCCTCGGCCCGGTAGACCCGGTGCCCGAAGCCCATCAACCGCTCACCCCGGTCCAGCACGTCCTTGACGTACGTCTCGGCGTCGCCGGTGCGCTCCACGCCTTCGATCATGTGCAGCACCCGGGACGGCGCCCCGCCGTGCAGCGGGCCGGAGAGCGCGCCGATCCCCGAGGAGATGCAGGCGGCGGCGTCGGCGCCGGTGGAGGCGACCACCCGGGTGGTGAATGTCGAGGCGTTCATGCCGTGCTCAGCGGCGGAGATGAAGTACGCGTCGACCGCCTTGACGTGGCGCGGGTCGGGCTCTCCGCGCCATCGCCGCATGAAGCGCTCCACGATCGTTTCGGCCTGGTCGATCTGGCGCTGCGGCACCGCCGGCAGCCCCAGGCCCCGCGCGGACTGCGCCACGAACGACAGCGCCGTCACCGACACTCGGGCCAGGTCCTCGCGTACCTGCTCGTCCGGGATGTCCAGGATCTGCCGCAGCCCCCAGTACGGCGCCAGCATCGCCACCGCGCTCTGGACGTCGACCCGGATGTCGCCGGAGTGCACCGGCACCGGAAACGGCTCCGCCGGCGGCAGCCCGGGGCCGAACTTGCCGTCCACCAGCAGCGCCCACACGTTGCCGAACGACACGTGGCCGATCAGATCTTCGATGTT
>WHSM01000220.1 GCA_009380105.1 Micromonosporaceae bacterium | reverse complement strand
CAGTTCTGGACGAACGGCGAGTGATCAGCCGCCAACGCAGCAGATATCCGCGTAGGTCGCAAGTGTCACGGCGCGCCGCGCCCGGACGCGCAACCATTTGGCCCAGTGCTAGAACAAGCCTCAGCCGGACCCTACGGCTAGCACCGGCTGCAGGCTCTCCTGTTTCTACTGTTGGCCGTTCTCGCGAGGCTCAGGTTTCGGCTGCCAAGGCCGCGCAAGCCGCCGCGTGCGTTCTTTGCACGCAAGGCGCGGAGAACGCCGGCAGCCGGAAGCTGAGTCCGCGAGGACTAGTACCAGCCGTTGTTCTGGAAGAAGGTCCAGGCTCCGCACGGCGTGTTGTAGCGGCCCTTGATGTAGTCCAGGCCCCACTTGATCTGCGTGGCGGGGTTGGTGCGCCAGTCGTCACCGTGGCTGGACATCTTGGAGCCGGGCAGTGCCTGCGGGATGCCGTACGCGCCGGTGCTGGGGTTGCTGGCGCGCTCGTTCCAGCCGCTCTCCTTGGTCCACAGCTTGTCCAGGCAGGGCATCTGGTCGAGTTCGTAGCCCCAGTCGAGCAACAGCGTGCAGCCGATGGCCCGGTTGCCGCTGTACTCCTTGCACGAGTCCGGGATCGGGCCGAACGACGGCGGTTTGTCGTCCTTCTCCTCGGCGGGCTTGTCGGCGGCCGCTGCTCGGGCCGCTGCTTCCTTCCCGGCGGCGTCGGCCTTGTCCTTGGCCCGGTCGAGGGCGTCGGCGCGGGTCTTGTGGCCACGCGCGGCGCGGCTTGCGTCACGGGAGACCCGGCCGAAGTCGGAGAGCGCGCGGTCCTTCGCCGACTGGCCGGCGGCCCGCTGCGCGGCGTCCTCCTGGGCCTGCCGGGTGACCCCTACGTAGACTCCGGCGACGAGACCGGTCACGATGATGAACACTGCGAAGACGCGAAAGCTGACTCGGATCCAGCTCCGACTCACGCGCTTTCCCTTCGTAGGCGACAAGGCTTGGTCGCGGAATCCGCGGCCGGTGAGATCTCCGGAGCGCTGCGGCCCGGAAGAACCCACAGCAGCACACCATCCACTACTCACTAACGCGTGTGCAGCCCCCGGGTGACAAACGTGGTCATCCTCACGGGGCATCTCGGTGAGCGCGGACGGTTAATCCACAGACCTCTCAACAGGCCTAAACCAGGGCAAGCTCGGTCAATGATGGATGTCTTCCAGCAGCTCGGTGACCATCTCGGCGATCGGCGAGCGCTCGGACCGGGTAAGCGTCACGTGCCCGAACAGGTCGTGCCCCCGGAGCGCCTCGATCACGGCCGTGATGCCGTCGTGCCGCCCGACGCGCAGGTTGTCCCGCTGCGCCACGTCGTGGGTGAGCACCACCCGCGACTCGGTCCCGATCCGCGACAGCACGGTGAGCAGGACGCCGCGCTCCAGGGACTGCGCCTCGTCCACGATCACGAACGCGTCGTGCAGCGACCGGCCCCGGATGTGGGTCAGCGGCATAACTTCGAGCATGCCGCGGTCGAGCACCTCCTCGATCACGGAGTCGGAGACGATGGCGCCGAGCGTGTCGAACACCGCCTGCGCCCACGGCGCCATCTTGTCGGCCTCGGTGCCGGGCAGGTACCCGAGATCCTGGCCGCCGACGGCGTACACGGGCCGGAACACGACCACCTTCTTGTGGCGGCGCCGCTCCATCACGGCGTCCATTCCGGCGCACAGCGCCAGGGCGGACTTGCCGGTGCCGGCCCGGCCGCCCAGCGAGACGATCCCGACCGACTCGTCCAACAGCAGGTCCAGCGCGATCCGCTGCTCCGCCGACCGGCCACGCAGGCCGAAGACCTCGCGGTCTCCGCGTACCAACTTCACGGTCTTGTCAGGCAGCACCCGGCCGAGCGCCGAGCCGCGCGACGAATGCAGCACCAGCCCGGTGTGGCACGGCAACTGCTCCACCACCTCCAGCCCCAGCCGCTCCTGCGAGTACAGCTCGTTGACCTGCTCGTCGGTGAGCTCCAGCTCCGCGGTGCCGGTCCAGGTCGGGTCGGTCGCCTGACCGTGCCGGTACTCGTCGGCGGGCAGGCCGACAGCGGCGGCCTTCACCCGCAGCGGCATGTCCTTCGTGACCAGGGTGACGTCCCGCCCTTCGGCGGAGAGGTTGAGCGCCAGCGCGAGGATCCGCGCGTCGTTGGTCTCGGCGCGGAAGCCCTGCGGCAGCAACTCGGCGTCGGCGTGGTTCAGCTCGACCTGCACCGTGCCGCCGATGTCGTTGACCGGGATCGGGTCGTCCAGGCGCCCGTACTTGACGCGCAGATCGTCGAGCAGACGCAGCGACTGCCGCGCGAACCAGCCCAGCTCCGGGTGGTGCCGCTTGGCCTCCAGCTCGCCGATCACGATCAGCGGAAGCACCACCTCGTGCTCCTCGAACTTCGTGAACGCCGCCGGATCGGACAGCAGGACCGACGTGTCGACCACGTAGGTGCGCCGGTCCCGGGCGTCTACCTCCGCGACAACGGCGACGTTGGCGGCGGTGTCAGCTGGCACGGCCTCCTTGCGCTTGCTGCCACGCGCGGCTTTTTTTCTGGGGGTACGGGCGCGGCGCGGCGCCTTCCCGGAGCCGCTCTGGGAACTGCTGGGGCGAGAAGCGGGAGAACTGGTCACGGCCCTGCTCCGACGAGCGCGCACCCCATCGGACCCTCCGAGACCACTCGACCGCGTGGTCTCGGCGGATCCGCCGCCCGTGTCTGTCACGTCCTTCAGCCGTCTTCACGACGGCCAGAAGGACTTCGGCCTCCGGCGCCCGGCCAGGCGAGGCCGGGTGCCGGCCCCCTTGGCAAGCTCGTACCAACCGGGCCTCCCGGGAGCGCGGGCGGACCCCGCGCCACGCCATTGACGCTAGCTGGGCGAAGCCATCAGATCTAGTAGCCACGGCCGACACTCCGTAATCGGACGGCTTCCCGATCGTGGGCCTAGTTGCCGTAGCGGCGGTGGCGGGAGGCGTACGAGCGCAACGCCCGCAGGAAGTCCACCCGCCGGAAGTCCGGCCAGTACGCCTCGCAGAAGTAGAACTCCGAGTGGGCGCTCTGCCACAGCAGGAAGCCGGAGAGCCGCTGCTCGCCACTGGTGCGGATGATCAGATCCGGGTCGGGCTGACCTTTCGTGTACAGGTGCTCGGCGATGTGGTCCACGTCGAGCAGCTCGGCCAGCTCCTCGATCGACGTGCCGGCCTTGGCGTGCTGCTGTAACAACGACCGCACCGCGTCGGCGATCTCCTGACGGCCGCCGTACCCGACGGCGATGTTGACCTGGGCGCCGTCCGTTTTGCCGACCGTGCGCTCCTCCGCCGCCTTGAGCCGCTCCGCGGTCTGTGTCGGGAGCATGTCCTTGGCGCCGACGATCCGCAGCCGCCACGGGTTGGCGTCGTCGGCCAGCTCGGTGACCAGGCCCTCGATGACCAGGAGCAGCGGATCCAGCTCGCGAGCGGGGCGGTCGAGGTTGTCGGTGGACAGTAGCCACAGGGTGACCACTTCGACGCCCGCCTCGTCACACCAGCTCAGGAACTGCTCGACCTTGGCGGCGCCGGCGACGTAGACCGCGTTGGGGTCGTTGACGCCCGCCGAACGCGCCCAGCGCCGGTTCCCATCGAGCATCACGCCGACGTGGCGTGGCGTCTCTCTGCCCGCGAGCCGGCGCTGGAGCCGACGTTCGTACACCGAATAGACCAAGTCCCGCAGCCTCACGGCTGGAAGCCTAGCCCGCACGAGGTGTGAGTACGACTGAGCGAATGTGAAGATTCAGTGGAGACCGAGGCGCTCAGTGGAGACCCAGTCGCGCCTTCAGCGTGTCCAACTCGGCCAACAGCACGGCCGGGAGCTTGTCGCCGAACTTGGCGAACCACTCCTGGACCTGCGGCACCTCGGCCTTCCACTCCTCTGGGTCGACTTTGAGGACCTCCTCCAGCTCCTCACGGCTGAGGTCGAGGCCTTCGACGTCGAGGCCCTCCGGCGTCGGCACCCGGCCGATGGGCGTGTCGACAGCCTCGACCTTGCCCTCGATCCGCTCGATCACCCATTTCAGGACGCGGGAGTTCTCGCCGAAGCCCGGCCACAGGAACGTGCCGTCGGAGTCGCGGCGGAACCAGTTGACGTAGAAGATCCTGGGAAGCTTGTCGGCGCCGCCCCCGGCGCTCTTGCCCATCTCGATCCAGTGCCGGAAGTAGTCGCCAGCGTGGTAGCCGATGAACGGCAGCATCGCCATCGGGTCGCGGCGCACCACGCCGACCTGGCCGACCGCGGCGGCCGTGGTCTCCGACGACAGCGTCGCGCCCATGTAGACGCCGTGCGCCCAGTCCCGGGCCTCGGTCACGAGCGGAACCGTGGTCTTGCGCCGCCCACCGAACAGGATCGCCGAGATCGGCACGCCGTTGGGGTCCTCGTACTCGTCGGCGAGGATCGGGCACTGTGTGATCGGGGTGCAGAACCGGCTGTTCGGGTGGCTGGAGACCTCCTCCGACTCAGGGGTCCAGTCGCGGCCCTTCCAGTCGGTGAGATGCGCCGGGGGCTCGCCCATGCCCTCCCACCAGATGTCGCCGTCGTCGGTGAGCGCCACGTTGGTGAACAGCGAGTTGCCCTTGGCGATGGTGCGCATCGCGTTCGGGTTGGTCTTGTAGTCGGTGCCGGGCGCGACGCCGAACAGGCCGTACTCGGGGTTGACGGCGTACAGGCGGCCGTCGTCGCCGAAGCGCATCCAGGCGATGTCGTCGCCGAGGGTCTCGACCTTCCAGCCGGGGATGGTCGGCTCCAGCATCGCCAGGTTCGTCTTGCCGCACGCCGATGGGAACGCGGCCGTGATGTAGTAGACCTTCTGCTCCGGCGAGGTGAGCTTGAGGATGAGCATGTGCTCGGCCATCCAACCCTCGTCGCGGCCCATCGCGCTGGCGATCCGCAAGGAGTAGCACTTCTTGCCGAGCAGCGAGTTGCCGCCGTACCCGGAGCCGTAGCTCCAGATCTCGCGGGTCTCCGGGAAGTGCGAGATGTACTTGGTGTCGCTGCACGGCCAGGCGACGTCTTCCTGACCCGGCTCCAGCGGCGCGCCGACCGAGTGCAGGCACGGCACGAAGTCGGCGTCCGCGCCCATCTTCTCCAGCACCCTCGTGCCCATCCGGGTCATGATCCGCATGCTGGCCACCACGTACGCGCTGTCGGTGATCTCCACGCCGTACATCGGGTTCTCCGCGGTCAGCGGCCCCATGCAGAACGGGATCACGTACATGGTCCGGCCGCGCATGCTGCCGCGGTACAGATCGGTCATGATCTGCTTCATCTCCGACGGCGCCATCCAGTTGTTGGTGGGGCCGGCGTCGGCCTCGTCGACCGAGCAGATGAAGGTCCGCTCCTCGACCCGCGCCACGTCGCCGGGGTCGGTGCGGGCCCAGAACGAGTTGGGCTTCTTCTCGTCGTTCAGCCGCACCAGGGCGCCGCTTTCCACCAGCTTCTCGGTGAGCCGAGTCCACTCCTCGTCGGAGCCGTCGCACCACACGACCCGCTCCGGGGTGGTCAGCTCGGCGACCTCTCTCACCCAGGCGAGCAAACGGGGATGGCTGGTGGGCGCTGCCCCTAATCCGGGAACGGTGGCCGGAGCGCTCATTGCGGATCTCCTTGAGAAGTCGATGCCGACGGCGTGACAGGCAACAGTGATTCACGCCGCCCCGGGGCAAAGCCTCGCCGCGGAGCCACGCGCGAAACGCGTGAACACCACGGGGCAACCGGGTTGGGCTCAGACTAGACCCGCGGTCGTTTCAGAGCATCCCGTACGCTTGTGAAGAAATGCACAAGCCGGAAATCCTCGCGCGACCATGCGCGAAATTCCGCAACACAGTGCGGGTACACGCAATTTCGCACACTATCTTGCAGCGCACCCAAAACCCGGCCACCACGCCCTACTGGATCTCCGGACCGCTGCGCCGCAGCTCGTCCACCGAGGCCATCGCCTCCCGCAACTGGCCGAGCCAGTTGTCGGCGTGCTCGTTCACCAATCGCACGCACCACGCCAGCGCGTCCGAACGGGACCGTGCCACGCCCGCGTCCACCAGGGTGTCGAGCACCTGCCGCTCCGGCTGACGCAACCGGGTCATCACCGGCACCGACTGCGTCGTGAACAGCTCGCGGGTGTCGCCGCACTCGGCGCCCCAGCTCACCTTGCGACGGAAGCGGTGCTCTGCCTGCCCCGAGATCTCCATCCGCTGCCGCCGGGTCTCCTCGCGGAACCGGGCGATCCGACCAGACTCCGCGCCGGTGCGCTCGCTGTCGGCGGCGCCTTCCTCGACGTCGGGCGGGGCGAGCCGGCCGACGACCAGGATCTCGTCCCGGTCCACAGTCACGACAGGAGCCGCCTCGAACCAGCCGTCCGGCATTCGTCCGAGTATCCAGCCGGTGGCGTCCTCAGCCGGCGGCAGGTCCGCCTGCTGCCAGCCGCCGCCGCGCCCCCAGCTCTGACCTGGGGCCGCCCACGGCCCTGGTCCGCGCCTACCTCGCATGTCGTTCTCCCAAGATCATAGTGTCTCGACGTATCTCTGATTACAGCATTACATACCTGGTCGAGGATCGGCGAGCATGAGTGTGCGACAGGCGCGCAACCGGCTGGGAGTAATCAGCATTGACTTATATAAGTACGACCTGAGATAGTCCTGCCGTGCACGCATTCGATGTGCTCGGCGATCCGGTGCGCCGCCGGATCCTGGAGCTGCTCGCCGACGGAGAGCAGACTGCCGGCGCCCTCACCGCGGTGATCCAGCAGGAGTTCGGGATCTCCCAACCGGCGGTCTCCCAGCATCTGCGCGTGCTGCGGGAGAGCGGGTTCGCCACCGTCCGAGCGGACGGCGCCCGCCGGCTGTACGCCGTGGCCGCCGCCCCGCTGCGGGAGGTCGACATGTGGCTGGAGCGCTTCCGCCGGTTCTGGGAGCAGCACCTGGACGCGTTGGCCACCGAGCTGGCGCGCGGCAAACGGCAACGCCGGATCCAACAGAAGCGGTCAGAACAGCAGAAGCCCGAGACCAATGAGGAGTAGAAATGATCGACATCGTGGGACAGCTCAACGCGATCCGGCGCGAGGTCGGCGAACGCCGGATCCCGGCCGGTGAGGGGCGTGCGGTCAGGCTGCGCCGGGAGTACGACGCGCCGATCGAGGACGTGTGGGACGCGATCACCAACGCCGAGCGGATCAACCGCTGGTTCCTGCCGGTCAGCGGAGACCTCCGGCTCGGCGGGACGTACCAGCTCAAAGGCAACGCCGGCGGCGAGATCCGGCGCTGCGAGCCGCCGCGGCTGCTCGT
>WHSM01000090.1 GCA_009380105.1 Micromonosporaceae bacterium | reverse complement strand
GAAGCCCTTGGTGTAGTCGAACTTCTCCACAGCACGGATCAGCCCGAGGTTGCCCTCCTGGATCAGGTCCAGCAGCGGCATGCCGCGGCCGGTGTAGCGTTTGGCCAGCGAGACCACCAGCCGCAGGTTCGCCTCCAGCAGATGGTTCTTGGCGCGCTCGCCGTCCCGGGTCACCCAGAGCAGATCCCGCCGCATCTGGGTGGTGAGCTTCTCCCCGCTCTCCTCAATGCCCCGCACCCGCTCGGTGGCGTACAGGCCGGCCTCGATCCGCTTGGCCAGCTCCACCTCCTGCTCGGCGTTGAGCAGCGGGACCTTTCCGATCTGTTTGAGGTACGCCCGGACCGAGTCGGCCGACGCGGTCAACTCGGCGTCCTTGCGCGCCTGGCGCAGCGCCTCGGAGTCCTCGTCGTCCCAATCGAAGTCGTCGCTGCTGTCCGACAGCTCCATCGGCTCGCCGGCGGCGAGAGCGCCGGGCGCGCCCTTGGCCGGCTTCGATTTGTCGTCGCCTTTGCCGGACCGCTTGCCGGACGCCTTCGCGGCCTTCTTGGAAGGCTTGGCGTCCGCGGCGTCCGCGGCGTCCGCGGCGGCCGCTGCCGCGGCCTCGGCAGGGTCGGCTTTCGCCGGCTCGGCGCCGTTGGGCGCGGTGTCCGGTTCGGCCTTCTTCGCCGGTCTGGCGTTGGCCTTGGCCGTGGTGGCCTTCGAGGCAGGCGTAGCGGACCGGGCGGCCACCACGCGGCGGCGGGACGTCGCGGCAGAGCCGTCGACGACAACCGTGACCCCGGCGTCGGAGAGCGCCTTGAGGACCCGCTTGCCATGGGCAGGCGTCATGCCCGCGCCCGCCATCGCATCGGCGACCTCAGCGGATGAGATCTGGCCATCGCCGCTGGCCGCGCGTGCGACGAGGGCCTCGGTGAGTGCGCGGACATCGGTGCCGGTGGTGCGGCGAGCTTCTGTCACGGACGACCTTTCCGAGGTGAGCGTGCTCGTCCGGTCTGTGCGAGATCTTACGACATGGCACATGAGCAACTCCGACTCACGTGCGCGTCGCAGGGTCCGCCTCGTCGGCGACCGGCCTGACTCTGTTTGTGGGGGCCCTCGCGTCGCACTGCGTCACGTGGGGCAGGCGTGAATTGTAGCGCCGGGTGGCAGGCATCATCTTCTTCCCGGTCGGCGTGGCTGCCGCAGCCCGCCTGAGAGGATGGGGACGTGGCAGACGACGACGCGCTGAGACGAGCGGATCCCGGCCAGTTGCTGACGATCGCGTCAGAGTTGGCGCGCGCCGCCGGCGAGCGGGCGCGCGCCATGCGCGAGGAGGGGATCTCACAGGTCTCCACCAAGAGCACTCCCACCGACGTGGTCACCGCCGCCGACCGCGCCGCCGAGCGCCTGATCGTCGAGGAGTTGCGCGAGCGGCGGCCGTACGACCACGTGCTGGGGGAGGAGAGCGGCGCGCACCGCGGGGACGGCGGCGGAAGCCGGGTGCGGTGGCTGGTGGATCCGATCGACGGCACTGTGAACTATCTGTACGGCATTCCTTACTATGCGGTCTCCCTGGGGGTCGAGGTCGACGGCGAGGTGGTGGCCGGCGTGGTGCGCAACCCGGTCACGGGCGAGGAATGGAGCGCGGTGCGGGGCGGCGGCGCGCATCGCGACGGGCGGCGGCTGACCGGGTCCACGGTGACAGAGCTCTCCCAGACCATGGTGGCGACGGGCTTCGGATACGACCCCGCGCGCCGCGCGCACCAGGCGCGGGTGGTCGCGTCGCTGTTGGCCGAGGTGCGCGACATCCGGAGGTTCGGCGCCGCCGCCCTGGACCTGTGCCTGGTCGCCGAGGGCAGAGTCGACGCGTTCTACGAGAAAGGGCTGGCGCCCTGGGACCTGGCCGCGGGCGGTCTCATCGCCGAAGCGGCCGGCGTGCTCGTCACGGGGCTGCGGGGCCGGCCGGCGGGCAAGCGCATGACGCTCGCGGCGCCCGCCAGCGTGCACGGCGAGTTGCACGACCGGCTCGTCGCGTGGGACGCGGAAGGCGGGCCGTGAGGCTCGCGGCGGGTGAGCGGCCGTGAGGCTCGCGGCGGTCAGCACATCCCCGCGGGCGGCGAGGGGTCGCCCAGCAGACGCAGCCCGTCGTTGACCTCCGACGGCGTCGACAGCTGCTTGAACTGCTGGCCGAGCACGATGTCGATGGAGGCGCCCTTGCGCCTGGTGTCGGGCTCGGAGTCCGCGTCCACGAAGTACGCGCGCAGGAGGTGGGCGCCGCCGAGGCCGTCCGGCCCGAACCGCAGCAGGGCGGTGCCCTTGACCGGATCGGGGTCGGGGTCGTTGCCCACCTTGCCGATCTTGAAGCCGCGTGACTTGAGCTGGCCGGCGACGCGCTTGGCCAGGCCCCTCTGGTCGGTGTCGTTGTAGACGTTGAGCTTCATGTTCTTGGGCTCAGGGACCGCGGTCGCCGCGGGCACGGCGCCTTGTGGGCAGTTCTGCTCGGCCGGGTCGTCCTTGGCCTGGCTGTCCCGCAAGATCGCCCACAGCACGAACGACGCCGCCAGCGCGGCCATCGTCACCACCACCAGCAGCGCTCGCACCCGCGCCAGAGTCATCGGCGACCCCCCCGGTTGTTCATGGTGGATCAGATTAGCGCGCGCGGGCGGCCGATGCGGGCGCGGACACCGCTCGGTGGGATCTCGACGGCGCGCCGACTGCGTCCGGTGGAGATCGTCGCCTATCTTGTGTGTCGCTTCAGTCACATCGGGAACAACGGCCGGGCCCGAAACGTACTGCAATCCAAGGGACAGGTAAGGTACCCGGCTCGTTGGGAGGGGTTTCCGCAATTGGCGGTGGCACACTTGCCGATCGCGGGTATGGAGACAGTTGTCGTCTGGCGTTACACCGGGCGAGACACCAATACGGGAGTGTGACACCGATGGCCACGGACTACGACGCCCCGCGTCGCGACGAGGTCGAGATGGGGGAGGACAGCCTCGAGGAGCTCAAGGCGCGTCGCGGAGACGCGCAGTCGGCCACCGCCGACGTGGACGACTCCGAGCTCGGGGAGAACTTCGAGCTGCCCGGAGCCGATCTGACCGATGAGGAACTCACCGTCAAGGTGCTGCCGATGCAGTCCGACGAGTTCCGCTGTTCACGCTGCTTCCTGGTCCATCACCGCAGCCAGTTGGCTCACCAGAGCCACGGCAAGCTGGTGTGCCGGGAATGCGCCGCATGAGCTGAGCTGATCGTGCCGGGGGTGTGAGATGTCTGATCCAGGCCGGCCGCGGGAGCCGGACGGGTCCGAGACCGGTCCGGGTCCAGAGGGCTCGGCGTCGGACACCGCTGCCCGGCTCACGGAGCCGAATCTCGACCCGGCCGAACGCAGGCGGCTGCTGGGTCGCCTCGTGACCCAGACGGCGACCCGGGTCCGACGGGTCGGTTGGCTGCCCAGGCCCGGGGCGGTGGTCGGCGCGGTCATCGACCTGCTCGCTGAGGTCGCCGAGCGGCTCCCGGTCCGCGACCTGGCGACGCTTCGCGCGCACCATCCGGGGCTGAACGACGAGGAGCTCGCCACCAGGCTGATCCGCAACGCCTCCCGGGCCACCGCCGGGGTCGGCGCCGCCGGCGGCGGGGTGGCCGCGGTGGAGTGGGCGGCGCCGCCCACGCTGCTCACCGCGCCTGTGCTGCTCACCGCCGAGACGGTCGCGGTGGCGGCGGTCGAGCTGAAGCTGATCGGGGAGTTGCACGAGGTGTACGCCGCGCCTGTGCGCGGCTCGGCGGTGGAGCGCGCCAGCGCGCTGCTGACCTCCTGGGCCGGCCGGCGCGGAGTGAATCCGCTGACGCCTGGCCGGGGCATGGGCGCGGTCCTGTCGACGGCGGCCCGCAAGGAGCTCCGAGAGCGTCTGGTGCGCCGGTTCGGGCGCAACCTGACCACCTTGGCCCCGCTGCTCGCGGGCGCTGCGGTCGGGGCCGAGTTGAACCGGCGCGCGACCCGTTCGGTCGGCGAGGAGATCCGCCGGGACCTGCGCCGCAGATCGGCGCGCGTCATCGACGGCCATGTGGTCGAGGGCCGACCACCTGTGATCGAGAGACAGCGGCGCGCCGAGGCGTGAGGCGCCCGGCGTCAGGGCGCCGGGGCGCTCTGGTCCGCGTGGCGGGCGGCTGTGAGCGCCGCCACGAGCTGCTCCGGCCTGCGGGAGCTGACCACCCAGTACGGAGTCGGGTCGTCCGGGTCGTCGAGCGTCACCTTCACCGTTCCCCGCACCCAGGGACGCTGGACTGCGAATGCGAACGGGTGAGCCCGTGGACCCAGCAGCTCCCGCTTCTGCTCCGGGGTGAGCGCCTCCGCCCTCGCGACGTGGCGCGCCGGCAGCCGGGCGTCGTCGACCTGGAACTCCCCGCCGACCACGGCAACGCGAAGCCGGCCGAGCTGCCACAGCCCGGCCGCCGTCAGCGGCAGCAGGATGGCGTACGGCAGCCAGGCCCGGATTCCCGGCGCCCCGAGATGGACCTCGGCGGCCAACAGGGCCGCTGTGCCGAGCCCTGGCAACCAGAGCCACCACGGCACTGCCAGGCGCTCGACGTGCGGCGCCGCAGGCGAGTCAGGCATCGTTCGAGCGTACGTCCGCGGCCTCGCCAGGGGCGCGGCGCCCACGGGCCGGGGGAACGTGCGATAGTCACGCGTTGTCCAGGACACGACCTGGTGTCAGCGAGCGAGGACTCCCGGGGAGCACACCATGACACAGACTGACATCGGCACGGTGGACGTGCGGGTGCGCCTGCTGGACCCAGGCGTGCCGCTGCCCGCGTACGCCCATCCCGGTGACGCCGGCGCGGACCTGGTCGCCGCCGAGGACGTCGAGATCCCGCCCGGTGGGCGGGCGTTGGTCCGCACCGGAGTGGCGATCGCGCTTCCGGAGGGGCACGTGGGTCTGGTGCATCCCCGTTCGGGGCTCGCGGCGCGGCACGGCGTGACCGTGCTGAACGCTCCGGGTACCGTCGATGCCGGCTACCGCGGGGAGATCAAGATCAACCTGGTCAATCACGATCCGGCGAAGGCGGTGAGCCTGGCCCGGGGTGACCGGATTGCGCAGTTGGTGGTGCAACCGGTAGAACGAGCCAGCTTCCACGTCGTCGACGAGTTGCCCGACTCGGCGCGCGGCGAGGGCGGGCACGGCTCGACAGGCGGCTAGCGCGGCCGGGGTCCGCGTCGAGCGGCGGTCCGCGCGGAGCGGCAGTCCGCGTCGAGCGGCGGTTTCCGGGCTGGCGAGTCACCATTGAGCTGCACGGCCGCGGACGCGGTCGCGAATGAGGAGGGCACAGAGAATGGTTTTCTTCCGGCGGCGCCGTCCGGGGCGGCACGCGGAGGACGGCGACGTCTTCGCCGAGCCCCCGTCAGAGGAGCCGGTCGACGACGAAGAAGCCCTCGAGGAGTACGTCGGCGGCCTCTCCGAGGAAGAGCGGGCCAAGCGCGACGGCGGCCCGTACGACGTGGACGAGGCGCCAGAGGACGACACCGAGCGGTTCGACCTCGGCAGCCTGCGGATCCCGCAGGTGGACGGCGTCGAGCTCCAGTTCAAGGGGATCTCGGACGACCAGGTGGAGGACGTGGTGCTGGTGGCCGGCGACAGCGCGCTGCAGCTCAGCGCGTTCGCCGCGCCGCGCACCGAGGGGATCTGGGACGACGTGCGTGGCGAGCTGCACAAGTCGATCCTGTCGGGCGGCGGATCGGCCGAGGAGGTCGAGACCGAGTACGGGCGCGAGCTGCGGGCCCGGATCCGCACCCCGAACGGCCCCGCCGACCTGCGTTTCGCGGGCTTCGACGGCCCGCGGTGGATGGTGCGGGCGCAGTTCCAGGGGCGCGCCGCCGTCGACGCCGAGGCCGGCGCGCCGCTGCGGCGCTGCCTGGACCTGCTGGTGGTGCGGCGCGGCAAGGAGCCGCGTCCGGTCGGCGAGCAGCTGCCGTTGACGCTGCCCCGCGAGATCGCGGATCAGATCGCCGAGCAGGCGCGTGCCGGCGAGGCCAAGGCCGAGCCGGCGGGGGAGGGCGCCTCAAAGCCGCGCAACGGCTCTCCTGGCGGCACGTCATCGCGGCGCGGCAAGGGCGCCCGGTCCCGGCGTCGGTGACGCCGCGGGACGTACGCTAATCAGAGGATCGGGAGGTGCCGCGAGGCATGACGGCCGAACAGCGGGAGTCCGGAGCGCGCCGGCTGCTGCGGCGGTTCCTCGCCTCCGAGGCCGAGTTGGAGGCCGAGGATCTACAGCGTCAGAGCGTCGGCGCCGGCTGCAACGCCGTGCGCGACTGCCGGCGCGGTCAGCTAGTCTCCGTGACTGGCCGCTTGCGTACCGTGGTATATACGCCTCGCACCAATCTTCCGACGTTGGAGGCCGACCTCTACGACGGGAGCGAGTCGGTGACCCTGATCTGGCTGGGGCGCCGGCACATCGCCGGCATCGAGCCGGGTCGCCGCCTGACCGCGAACGGCCGGATGGCGGTCCGCGACGACCGCAAGGTGATCTACAACCCGTACTACGAATTCGACGCGCAGGTCTAGCGCCGCCCGTGCCACCTCAAGGAGTTGTCAGTGACCGAACGGGAATCCGCAGTCACCCAGAGCGCGGCGGCTGAGCCCAGCTTCTCCGAGCAGCTCTCCGAACAGATGGGCGGAGTGCGCGGCATCACCGAGGCCAGCGTGCCGGTCGTGGTGTTCGTGCTGGTCAACGTCGTCTGGTCGCTGAACCCGGCGTTGATCGCCTCGACGGCCGTGGCGTTGGCGATTATCGCGTACCGGCTGCGCCGGCGGGAGTCGATCCGGCACGCGATCAACGGCATGGTCGGCGTCGGCGTCGGCGCGCTGATCGCCTGGCGGACCGGGGAGGCCAAGGACTTCTATCTCCCCGGCATCCTGATGTCGTTGGCGTACGGCGTGCTGCTGATCATCTCGGCGGTGGCGCGGCACCCGGTGATCGGCTACATGTGGGCCGTGATCGCCGCGGGTGGAAAGCACCTCTGGCGCACCCAGCCGCGGCTGCTGCGCACCTTCCAGTGGCTGTCGCTGGCGTGGGCGGGGATGTTCCTGGCCAAAGGGCTGGTGCAGGGCGCGCTGTGGCTGGCCGAGGACGTGACCTGGCTCGGCATTGACGAGGAGACCTGGCTCGGGATCGCCCGCGTCGGGATGGGCGTGCCGCCGTACCTGTTGATGCTCGGCGTCACGGTCTGGGCGGTGCGCCGGGTCACCCACAGCGACGAGGCCGTCGCCGGCGACGAGGCCGTCGCGGCCTCCTAGGCTCGCCGGTTGGCGACGGCCGGGCCGAGGATCACCTCGCGGACGTCGGGCTCGACGTCGGCCGTGCAGACGAAGATCAGCTCGTCCCGTGCCTCGATCGGGTCGTCCGCCGTCGGCACCAGCACCCGCTTGCCCCGCACGATCGCCACCAGCGCGGTGTCCCGGGGCAGCGGCAGCTCCCGCACCGGCCGGCCCAGATGCGGCGCCGTGTCCGGAAGCGTGATCTCCACCAGGTTCGCCTGCCCTTGCCGGAAGCTGAGCAACCGCACCAGGTCACCGACGGTGACCGCCTCCTCCACCAGCGCGGCGAGCAGGCGCGGCTTGCTGACCGAGACGTCGACGCCCCACTGCTCGGTGAACAGCCACTCGTTCTCGGCGCGGTTCACCCGGGCCACCACCCTGGGCACCGCGAACTCGGTCTTCGCCAGCAGCGACACCACCAGGTTGACCTTGTCGTCGCCGCTGGCGGCCACCACCACGTCGCAGCTGGCCAGCTCCGCCTCCTGCAGGCTGGACAGCTCGCACGCGTCCGCGAGCAGCCACTCGGCGGCCGGCACCCGCTCGGGGCGCAGCATCTTGGGATTGCGCTCGATGAGCAGCACCTGGTGGCCGTTCTCGGCCAGTTCCTGCGCGATCGACCGGCCCACGTTGCCCGCGCCAGCGATGGCGACCCGCATCAGGCGCCCCTCTCCGCTTCGATGTCCGCCGCTGTCTCCGGCGGCGCGCTCGCCACGCCCAGCACCGGGTCGATCATGTCCTTGGTGACCAGCATGAAGACCTGGTCGCTGTCCTGCAGCAACGTGGACGCGGTGACCAGGGTCCCGACCCCGAATCTCATGATGTACGCGACCCGCGCTCCCGTCGCCTGCTCCAGTTGCCGCAGGGGACGGGCGATCCAGTCCGGATGCGTCGGCGCCTCGATGATCGACACCGCGTTGGTCGGATCCCGCCAGATCTCCGCGTGCCCCTCGGGCACCATGTGGCGCAGGATGCGGTCGGCGGCCCAGCTCACGGTGGCCACCGTCGGGATGCCGAGTCGCTCGTACACCGCTGCCCGTTTGGTGTCGTAGATCCGGGCGACGACACGCTTCACGCCGAAGTTCTCGCGGGCCACCCGGGCGGAGATGATGTTGGAGTTGTCGCCGGATGAGACCGCTGCGAACGCCTCCGCCCGCTCCACGCCGGCCTCGACGAGCACATCCCGGTCGAAGCCGATCCCGTTGACGGTGAGGCCGCCGAAGTCGCTGCCGAGCCGGCGGAACGCCTCCGGGTTCTGGTCGATGATCGCCACGGAGTGCCCGAGCGCTTCCAGGTTCTGCGCCAGCGTCGACCCCACACGCCCGCAGCCCATGATCACCACGTGCAACGCACAGCCCCCTGCGAGTTTCGCCTTCGAGTTCGCCCCGCAGCCCTGTGGCGCGGAGCGCTATCCGCCGATCTGCGACGCTACACCGCCTCGGCCCACGCTGAGTGACGCCGCCGCCGTATGCTGGCCGCCGTGCCCAGTCCCACGTCTCTCGTCAAGAGACTCCTGGTCGGTCGGCCGTTCCGGTCCGACCGGCTGCAGCACACGCTCCTGCCGAAGCGGATCGCGCTTCCGGTGTTCGCCTCGGACCCGATGTCGAGCGTGGCGTACGCCCCGGAGCAGATGTTCCTGGCGCTGAGCGTGGCCGGGATCGGCGCCTACGCGTTCGGCCCGGGCATCGGGCTGTTCGTCGTCGTGCTGATGCTGGCGGTGGTGGCGTCGTACCGGCAGAACGTCCGGGCGTACCAGTCCGGCGGCGGCGACTACGAGGTCGCGGCGGTCAACCACGGGCAGCGGTACGGCCTGATCGCGGCGAGCGCGCTGCTGGTCGACTATGTGTTCCTGGTGTCGGTGTCGATCTCCGCCGCGGCCGCGAACATCGGCGCCCTGGTCCCGGTCGTCAACCAGCACAAGGTGCTGTTCGCGGTGGCCGCCGTGGCGGTGCTGGCCGGCATGAACCTGCGGGGCGTGAAGGAGTCCGGCAAGACGTTCGCGATCCCCACGTACGCGTTCGTGATCGGGATTCTCGGCCTGATCGTGATTGGCCTGTACCGGATCTACGTGCAGGGGACCGAGGTCCGGGCGGCGAGCGCCGAGTTCGAGCTGGTCGCCGAGGAGCAGCATCTGCTCGGCGTGGGGCTGGCGTTCCTGGTGCTGCGGGCCTTCGCCTCCGGCGCCGCGACGCTCACCGGCGTGGAGGCCGTCGCCAACGCGGTGCCGGCGTTCCGGCAGCCGAAAGGGCGCAATGCCGCGACCACGCTGCTGTGGATGGGCCTGCTGGCGACAGCGATGTTCCTGGGCCTGACCGCGCTCACCATGAGAACCGGCGTGAAGGTGGCCGAAGACCCCGCCGGGCAGCTGGTCGGCGCGCCGGAAGGCTACGTGCAGCAGACCCTGGTGGCACAGGTCGCCGCCGCGGTGTTCGAGCGATTCCCGCCCGGCTTCTGGTACGTCGTCGCGGCGACCGGTCTGATCCTGGTGCTCGCCGCGAACACCGCCTTCAACGGCTTCCCTGTGCTGGGCTCCCGCCTGGCCCAGGACCGGTACCTGCCCCGGCAGCTGCACACGCGAGGCGACCGGCTGGCGTTCTCCAACGGCATTCTCCTGCTGGCCGGCTTCGCCACTGTGCTGATCGTGGTCTTCAGCGCCAGCGAGGCGCGTCTGATCCAGCTCTACATCGTCGGCGTGTTCGTCTCGTTCGTGCTGTCGCAGAGCGGCATGCTGCGGCACTGGAGCCGGCTGCTGCGCCACGAACGCGGCCGGACCGCCCGGCGCCGGATGCGCCGCTCCCAGTTGATCAACGGGTTCGGGCTGGCCCTGACCTCGGTGGTCCTGGTGATCGTGGTGGCCACGAAGTTCACCCAGGGCGCCTGGATCGCGATCGCGGCGATGGTGGTCTTCTACCTCGTCATGCTCGCCGTCCGACGCCACTACGACCACGTGGCGAGCGAGCTGGAGCCGCCCGACGACCACCCGATCCTGCCGGCCCGCAACCACGCTGTGGTCCTGGTGAGCAAGCTTCACCTGCCGGCGCTGCGGGCGCTGGCGTGCGCCCGCGCCACGCGTCCGGACACCCTCACCGCCGTGACGGTCAACGTGGACGAGGCCGACACCCGGGCGCTGCAGAAGGAGTGGGAGCGGCGGGATGTCCCGTTGCCGCTGACGGTGGTGGACTCGCCGTACCGGGAGATCACCAAGCCGATCGTGGACTACGTCAAGCAGTTGCGGCGCAAGCGCCCGCGCGACGTGGTGACGGTGTTCATCCCGCAGTACGTGCTCGGCCGCTGGTGGGAGCATCTGCTGCACAACCAGAGCGCGCTGCGGATCCGCAGCCGGCTGATGTACGAGCCGGGGGTGATGGTCACCAGCGTGCCGTACCAACTGAAATCCAGTGAGCTGAAAGACCTCGCTGACCTGGATCGCCGCCTCGCGACCGGCATCTCGCGGCGGGTGGACGAAGCGGAGGAGGCGACCACCGCGTGGTCCTCCGACCTGGAACGAACGCCGGCGCACTGGTGACGCTGGAGCTGACCGTGGGCCCGGCAGCGCACGGCGGGCACTGCGTGGCCCGGCACGACAACCGGGTGGTGTTCGTGCGGCACGCGCTGCCCGGCGAGCGGGTGCGTGCGCGGATCACCGAGACCCGGTCCCGCTACCTGCGCGCCGACGCCGTGGAGGTGCTGTCGGCCTCGCCGGACCGCGTGGCGGCGCCGTGCCCGTACGCCGGGCCGGGGCGCTGCGGCGGCTGCGACTTCCAGCACGTCACAGCTGAGGGTCAGCGGCGGTTGAAGACGCAGGTGGTGCGCGAACAGCTGGTCCGGCTCGGCGGGCTCGCCGAGTCGGAGGTCGCCGACGTGTCGGTTTCGCCCCTCCCCGGCGGCCCGCTGGGGTGGCGCACCCGGGTGCGGTACGCCGTCGACGACGCCGGCCGGGTCGGGTTCCGCAGGCACCGCTCCCACGAGGTGCTGCCGGTCGACCGCTGCCTGATCGCGGCTCCGGCGATCCAGGATTCAGACGTCACCGGCCGCCGCTGGCCGGACGCGTCCGCCGTGGAGTGCGCAGCCGGCGCCGAGGGCGTCTCGGTGCTCGCCGTGCCCACGGAGGGGCGCGCTTGGCTCGTCGCGGGTGAGCCAGAGGTCGTCGAGCGGGCGGCCGGTCGGGTCTGGCGGCTGCCGCCGACGGCGTTCTGGCAGGTGCATCCCGCCGCCGCCGACACGTTCGCGGCGTGCGTGCTCGACCTGCTCGACCCGCGGCCGGGGGAGCGGGTCGTGGACCTGTACGGCGGCGTCGGCCTGTTCGCCGCGCCGATCGCCGAACGGGTCGGCCCGGACGGCGAGGTGACGCTGGTGGAGTCGGACCGCGCCGCGGCGGCCGCCGCGAAGGCGGCGCTGGCTGACCTGCCGCAGGTCCGGGTGGTGCGTGGACGGGTGGAGCGCTTGCTGGGCCGGCTCACCGACCTGCTCGACCTGGCGGTGCTGGACCCGCCCCGGACCGGGGCCGGGGCGGCGGTGGTGGAAGCGCTGGTCGCGGTCGCGCCGCGGGCCGTGGCCTACGTGGCGTGCGACCCGGGGGCGTTGGCGCGGGACGTGAGCACGTTCCGCGCGGCGGGTTGGCGCCTGGCCGAGGTGCGCGCCTTCGACGCGTTCCCGATGACCCACCACGTGGAGTGCATCGCCCTGCTCACCCCGTGACCGGCCCGCCCTCCTCGCTGAGGGCTGGTCAGAAGCGGTAGCGGACCTGCAGCTCGATCAACTCGGCGTCCGGCGGGGTGTGGAGCGCGGTCAGGATCAGCTTCGCCACGGTTTCGGGCTGGATGTACTGGCTCGGGTCGTACTCGCCGCCTTCCTGGTCGCGCACCGAGGCCTGCATGCCGGTCGCGGTGCGCCCGGGGTGGATCGACGTGACCCGCAGCGTCCGCTCCTCGGCGCGGAGCGAGTCGGCCAGCGCCTTGAGGCCGAACTTGCTCGCGGCGTATGCCGACCAGCCGGGGTTGGCGCGCAGGCCGGAGCCGGAGTTCACGAAGATCACCTGCCCGGCCGCGCGGCGCAGCGCGGGCAGCATCAGGCGCGTGAGCTCCGCGGCGGCGCCGAGGTTCACGGTGAGGTGCTCGTGCCAGACCCGGTACGGCGTGTCGGCCACGTTGCCGAGCGTGACCACGCCCGCGTTGTGCACCAGCGCGTCCAGGCGTTCGATCTCCGGAATCGCCGACGCCAGGCTCTCGGGCTTGGTCATGTCGGCCACCACCGGCCGCACCCCGAGCGCGGAGAGCCGGTCGGCGTCACGGCCGACCCCGAACACCTCGTCGCCTCGCTCGTGCAGCAGATCTACGAGCGCCGTTCCAATTCCACCGGTAGCGCCGGTCAGCATCACATTCGCCATGTGCCCAGCCTG